>JAEMSB010000043.1 GCA_016463045.1 Niveispirillum sp. | reverse complement strand
GCATAGAATTCCCGCTTTCCATGCCGCGCATTGCCAAGACAGGGTTCTTTTGGTTTGGACCGGACGGGTGCCACCAAAGCCGGTAACCCAGCTCCGTCAGCCGGTCGATCAGAATGCTGGCCTGTTCCGGCACGTTGGCCGTCAGATAGAGCGCTGGACGGCAGCGGATAATCGTCTTCTCAGCGCCAAGGACCACATCCATGCCTGTCCCTTCCACGTCAGCCTTGAGCAGGCGCAGCGCGGGCAGTTCAAGGCTATCGACGGTGACTATGGGCATTGGGTCGCCAGCCGCCACAGACATGGCAATGCCGCCGGAATTGGCAGGCTGGACAAAGACATGCCCCTTGCTGGCACCAAGGGCCACCTGATGGGCATGGACCTGTTCAAGGCTGTTTTCCCGCACGTTCCGGGACAACAGGCCGTACGCCGCATGTTGTGGTTCGAAGCAATGCACATTTCCAGAAGGCCCGACAGCCCGTGCCAACGCCAGTGTGAAGGCGCCCACGCTGGCGCCCGCCTCGATAACCGTATCCCCCTCAAGCAGCAGACCGGTGCACAGGGCCATGTAATGATCCAGGCATTCGCCAACCGCTGTTGCTTGGGCTGGTGCGGCGGGCGTGGCTTGGACAGCAGCCGGCAGGCCCATATCCACCAGTTTGACAGGCGGCATCGGAACGGGAAGCGGCGGGCGCGGCACGAGAGGAAATGGTGCCGCCGGTCCGCGGGGCGGCGGAGGCGGGGCAACCAGTTTCGACCGGTCCCCCCCCTTCAGCGCGGCGACATCGGCGGCCAGACGCTGGAACACGCCGGCCCAATCGCCGGGCTCCGTCTGCCGGAAAAGCCGCATGGTGCCGGGATACCAGGGGCTGTCCCCCCGATCGACCATCCAACGCCAGTCGGGCGAGAATTTCAGCGGCACCCAGACCGGACGGCCCAAGGCACCAGCCAGATGCGCGACCGAGGTGTCGGATGAAATGATCAGATCCATATGCTGCATCACCGCAGCGGTATCCAGAAAGGCGCCCGGCCCTTCATCGAAATCAGGCCCCAGGGTTTCGACCTTCATACCCTCGGGCAGACGCTCCAACTGATCCAGGCCATAGCCTTTCTGCAGGCTGACCAGTGTTACACCCGGAACCCGGGCAATCGGCGCCAGTTGATCCAGCGTATAGGACCGGCCCTTATCCACCCCGGTTCCGGGTTTGCCCTGCCAGACAATACCGATGCGGAAACCCTGCTGGGGCACACGGTCCCGCCAGGCCTCCACCCGCGCCGGGTCGGCATGGAGATAGGGGATGGGCGCGGGCACGCTATCCACCGTCACGCCCAGGACATAGGGCAGGCTCATGATCGCGATATGCACATCAAACGAGGGCAGCGGCTCGTCATAGACGGCCAGAGTCACGCCGGGGATGCATCCGTAAAGCGGGATCAGGTTTCGGGGAACCTCAAGTATGACATGGGCCGCCCGTTTGACCATCTCCAACGCGAAACGCACGAACTGGATGCTGTCACCCAGGCCCTGCTCATGATGGATCAGCAGGGTCTTGTCGCTGATATCCTCGCCCTGCCATTCCGGCTTGCCGAAATCCCGCAGCGGAACCGGCAAATTGTCACGCAGCCAACGCCATTCGAAATGCTGCCATCCCTCCTCCCATTGCCCCATCAGCATGAACAGGGCCGCCGCTGTGCCATGGCTCGACGAAGCGTCGGGCGGCACCGCCAGCCGGCGGCGCATATATGTCTGCGCCTCCTCAAGCCGGTTCATGTTCATCAGAAGGTTGGCGATGTTGTTCAACGTGTCAGGATGATCGGGAAGCTGGGACAGAACCTGCTGGAACTTCTGGATGGTCTGTTCCGGATCGGCACCATCCTCATACTCCATGGTCGAGAGATTAAGCAGCGCCTCCGGCGCACCCGGACGCAGCCGTAGCGCCTCCCGGTACAGGGCAGCCGCCTCTTCGCGCTGGTTGAGACCCTGGAGCTGGCTGGCCAGATTGATCATTGGCTCCACCATGGTGGGCCGATGACGCAAGGCGTCGCGATAGGCCTGCATGCCCGCGTCCCTGCGCCCCGCCGCGCATAGGATATTGCCAAGCATGAACAGACTTTCCGGCGAATTGGGCAACAGTGATAGAGTAGAGCGCACGCTCTTCTCTGCCGCCACCAGATCACCGATCTGCTGCTCGGCCATGGCCTTCAGAAGATGGGTTTCAGGGGCCGATGGCCGCAAAGCTAAGGCCTGCCGGTAGGATGCCGCCGCTTCTTCAGCGCGCCCGAGATTCAGCAGCGAACTGCCCTGATTGACCAGCCCTTCATAATCTTTGGGCGCTATCTTCAGCCAGCGGGCAATGTAATCCAGAGCTTCGGCGTGCCGGCCCTGCTGCTGCAGCGCGATGCCCAGGGGATGCAGGACCTCATTGAGGCCGGGGTGAGCTTGCAGCAACTCCCGGTAGCTCTTCTCCGCCTCCGCAATCTTGCCGGCCAGATGCTTTTCCTTGGCAGACCGCAGCTTCGCCGCCACGTTCTGCGACATGCCCTTGCTGTGCACCTTATTCCCCCGGTGGCGGCACTCCTTTCGCAGTAGTACCGTCACGGACACATCGGAAGCAACGCTTTCTCAATGACGTCATGGGGAACAGCACGGCTGCCGATGCGGGCTTGTCCTGAATCTTAAAAGATAACCGGTCCGGCGCCCCGCGCTCTCGCCTCTCTCCTCGTCAGCGCAGGGCGTTGCTGATCAAATAAACCGCGTAATCCGCGACCTTCAGCTTGATAGCCGCCCGCTCGCTCTCCCCCGCCATGGCACGGGCCAGGACGATGTGCCGTTGCACATCGGCGTCAACCACTTTGAAAAGGGTCTCTTCCCCCTTGATGCGGGGATAGTATGTGGGGTCCACGCGTTTCTGCCGCTTGGACAGACGTTCGCGGACCTCTTCCTCCGTCACCTCGACATCGGTCTGCTTCTTGACCAGGGTCCAATCCTTCTCCCCTGCGAACCCTTCGGCCAGCAAAGGGGCTGGATCACCATCGCAGACACCGATCTTGAACAGGTTCTTGCCCAGCCCGACATCGGAACCCCACTGGCTGAGATTGGCGCTGCGGGCGACAAAAATGGTGGCCATCGGCTGGGAACCCCTGTTCAAAAATCGCAATATTGCCCCAGCAATTAAACCAAGCCGCGTCCGCTGGAAAGGGGGTGCGGTGCATCTGCGTGGAATTTGTCCATTTAATGAGCAGGCATGAACAAATAGTAAGCAAATTCGCTTTAACAGAATATAAACAATAACCCATCAATAGCGTGGAGTGAAGAAGCAGAAAACGGCCATGCACATATTTTGATCAATATTTAATATGGATAAATTTTGAGCAATTGTTAGAGTATCGATCGTAGACGGCGCAAAGCCGCACCCCCTGCAAGGACGCAAGGGGCAAGGAAGCAAACCCCACCAACTGTTCTCAATGCTAAAAAGAACCGTGGTACACATGCCGAAAGATTTGACGGCGGACATTTCCGCATATGCGGCTCATCCTGATCAGGAAGCCTCTCCCGAAACCATCATCGAACTTGCGCGCGAGGTGGCGGAAGTGTCTGCCATGCGCACAAGCGCCATTGGCGACATCACTCGCCGCACAAAGATACTGGCACTGAATGCGAAGATTGAGGCGGCGCGCGCCGGTGTGCATGGCGCCGGCTTCGGCGTCGTGGCGGCAGAGGTGCAGACAATCTCATCGCAGATTGACCAGGCAGCCACCCAGATGCGTGATGAAATCGTGGGTAGCGCCAACCGGTTGCATCAGCTGGGCCAGGGGCTTGTCGGATCTATGCGGGGTCAGCGTCTTGCGGATCTCGCGCTTAACATGATCGACATTATCGACCGCAATCTTTACGAGCGGTCCTGTGACGTGCGCTGGTGGGCAACCGACAGCGCCGTGGTCGATGCCCTTGAGAAGCCGGGACCGGGGAGCGCCAGCCATGCCAGCCATCGCCTGGGCGTCATTCTGAAATCATACACGGTTTACCTGGATATCTGGGTGGCCGACGCCCAGGGGCGTGTGGTGGCCAGCGGTCGGCCCGACCGGTATCCGGTCACGGGGCGCTCCGTGGCGAATGAAAGCTGGTTCCGCGACGCCATGGCCACGCGTGACGGCACCGCGTTCGCGGTTGCGGATGTGGCACCGCATGAAGGCCTGAACAATCAACCCGTGGCCACCTATGCCACTGCCATCCGGGCTGGCGGAGAGGAGCATGGCCGTCCCTTGGGTGTACTGGGCATCTTCTTCGATTGGGCGCCGCAGGCCGGTGCTGTCGTCGAGAATGTCCGTTTGACGGAGGAGGAGCGGCTGGAAGGCCGCACCAAGTGCCTCATCGTGGACAGAAGTTTCCGGGTCCTCGCCGCCAGTGATAAGCGCTACCTGCTGATTGGCCGCTACCCGCTGACGACCGGCGGGCGGGACATGGGCTATTACACAGCCGAAGACGGCACGATGGTGGCCTTCGCCCTCACGCCCGGTTACGAGACATACAAGGGCCTTGGCTGGTACGGCCTGATCCTGCAACGCCCGCCGGAGGTTGAGGCCGCCTGGAACGCCCGGCACGGGAACGCCTGATCGGCGCCATATCAATGGCCCAGGGGAGGTGCCCATCAACAATGGTCGGCGCCTCCTGTCAGGCAGGCCCCAATCCCCCGGAGTCGCGTTGGAGTCGCCTCCTGTCCCTTGCGCCAAAACCCTGTTCCTGACGCCTGCGGCTCTATCCGCAGGGCGGATTCGATGCATTTCGCTGTATGCGGCCAGGGCCGGCAAGCTCTGCGGCGGATGGGACGAGAGAAAAGTGGTAATCTGTTATAAAGTCGCTTATGTTCTTCGCAGACAGAGTTCATGGAGTGCCGGATGTACTCACATCCTCAACATGGCGGTGGTGAAGAGGTCAAGGAGCTGCGCCGACAGGCCGGTGCCTGGCTGAAAAGCCGCCGTACGGAAGTCGGGCTGACCCAGCGTGCGCTGGCGGAGGCTGTCGGCCTTGAGTATTACACAATGGTGTCGATGATTGAGGCGGGGCGAGGTCGCATTCCGCCGGACAGCTATCTGGCCTGGGCTGCCGCCCTGCAGATGCAGCCGGCTGAATTCGTAAGGACCCTTATGCAGTTTTATGATCCCATTACCCATTCCATTCTGTTCGGTGAAGCCGGTACAACGGCACCCAGCGACGGGGATGGGGAAAAGCAGGCACCGCGTTTCCGGGTTGTTTGAAGGTCAGAAGCTTAAGGTAGCCGCCACATGGGCGAAATCGTCTCCATCCATATCGCGCAGCTGAAGGCGGCCCGTCACGAGACGGCTGATCCTGTTGCCCGGGAACGGATGTCGGCGCTGCGGGAGCGGCGGGCCGCATGGGGACGGATCATTCGGCAGCGTCGCCTGGATCGTGGTTTCACCACCCGCTCGCTGGCGGATGCTATCGGACTGGCCACCCCGACACTGGTCAGCGCGATCGAGTCCGGTCGCGGTCGATTGCCGGAGGGCGTGCTTTCCGGCTGGGCCTTGGCGCTGGGGATGGAGCCTGCTGATTTCGCGGCGAGCTATCTTGCCGCTTTCGAACCCGATGCATTCGCCGCCCTGCGGCAGAGCCATGAAGAAGGGAGGCCGGCATGAGCGCGTCGGCCGAAATATTCCGGTTTCCGGGACGCACGACGAACGGTAATAGCGGGTTCTGGAGCAACCAGGACATCGCTGATGTCTATCGTTGTCTGGATTTGTTCGCCCGCCATGGCTTGATGGTGGAGGCCGCGTCTGGGCTGTCGGATGAGGGAGATCCCTGGTTCTCGATCGAGGATGTGTCGACCGGTGATGCGCTGGTCCATATCGCCCGCATTGACGGCTTCTTTGTGGTCCATGTGCTGGATGGGGAAACCTGGTCCGGCGACACGTTGCGTCAGGCGCTGTCCAATATCGATGTATCGGTCCTGGCCGGACTCGACACCGTGATCCATCACGATGGTGCAGCCGCCGACGGTGATGACGACAAGGACGGCACCCATGCCTTCCTGCGCATCGTCAGTGCGGTTGTGGCCGCCCTGACCACGGAAGTGATCGCCAACGCCGTCACGCACGATGCGATGGCATCGCCCCTGCCGCCGACCGGCGCGCCTGACGCTGGCGACCACGGCATTGATGCTACCAAGACCATCCTGGATTTGCCAGCCGTTGATAGCCATCTGCCCGCGCCCCGGCATGAGGATGTCACGGCTCCTGCGTCCACACAGGTGCAAACGCCGACGTCCTTGAAGGTGGAACAGCGCAGCGAGACCGTGACCGCTGTGGCCGATAGTGGCTCGGCAGTTACGGCACCCGTCGAAAAGCCCGTTCCGCAGGCGGTTGCCGTGGTTGAGAGTGCAACGCCGGACGTTGTGGATACAGGTGCCAAACAGGCCATTGCGGTTCCCACCGGACAGAGCCAGGGGGTGGCGTTGTCCTTCTCCGTGGGCGGGGACCACATTCAGGTGAGCTTTGAGGACAAGGTCACCTTCGTTGGTACGGACAAGAAAACGGACACGTTCCTGATCGTGCTCGACGGGCATGGCAAGGATCTGACCGCTAAGGTGGAGAATTTCGACAAGGGGCAAGATAGTTTGGTGATCGAAAAGTCCGGGGATGAGGGCACGTCCAGCGCCATCGTCACGGATTTGGGGGCTTTGGTTGCCAATAGCGGATCACACCTGACCGTGATCGGGCAGGCGACGGTGGAAATCCACCTGACGCCGGTACCTGATCCGCTGGTCGCTGGAGGCTGAAGATTATGAGTTTTACAGCAGCAACCACGCTTTTTGTCGGCAGCAACAGCCTGTCCGTGAGCGAATTGGCCCTTTATCACGCGATCAACGCTTTGCGTGCGGACAAGGGGCTGGCGCCCCTGAAGCCCAGTCTGGACCTGTCTGTCCTGGCCGGTCAGCATGCAGTCGATTTCGACACCCAGGTGGGTTACACGGCTTGGTCCAAGGTCGCCGTTGCCAACCGCACGGTCCCAACCCTGCACCATTGGAGTGATGGACAGGGATTTGTCGCCGGCGTTCTGGCCGTGGCTGATGGATTAAAACTGTCCCTGCCGCAGAGTATCGCGGAAAATGCCGACGGTGTTGTAGCGGGAACCATTCGCAGCGACCTGCTCGCGGAATGGCTGTCCAATCCGGGAACGGCCAGCAACCTTCTGTCTGCCAGTTGGGACAGTGTTGGTATCGGTTTTTCCGGCGACATGGCCTATGTCACCTTCGGGAAATATTCCGACGCGGCGAACAATATCAAGGTTGTGCCCATTGTTGGCACCAATGGCGGTGACGCCATCCGCTCCACCGCATGGGCAGATAACATCTCCGGCGCTGGTGGCAATGATGTATTCACCGGCCTGACCAATGGTGACCGTGTTGATGGCGGTGCCGGCCTGGATCGCGTTGTCCTGTCTGGTAATGCCGCATCCTATAAAATCGCCGCCGTGACGGAAGGGAACGCCACCTGGGCGGTGATCACCGGCGCCGATGGCCAGATCAGCATTCATAATGTCGAATATGTGCAGTTCGCTGACCGCGTCATCGACAGCAGCAATTGGGGTGAGAATCTGACCCAGGTGCGCTTCGACGATGCCTATTATGGCCTGCGCAATGTCGATGTCGCCGCTGCCGTAACCGCTGGCGCTGTCTCGTCGCTGGAAGATCATTTCTGGTCCTTCGGGGCCAAGGAAGATCGTGATCCCGCCTGGTTCTTCGATACCGATTATTATCTGGCGCACAACCCGGATATCGCCGCTGCCGTCGCCAACGGTTCCGTGCGTAGTGCCTTCGAACATTACCTGCTGTTCGGGCAGTTCGAAGGGCGCAATCCCAACGCCTATTTCAACACGGCTGACTATCTGGAACTCAACCCCGATGTGGCCGTGGCGATTTCGTCCGGACAGATCGGTTCGGCGATCGACCATTATCTGTCTTTTGGCCGCTTCGAGGGTCGTCTGGCCACCGATCATTTCAATGAAGCCTACTATCTTTCCAAGAACCCGGATGTCGCAGCCGCAGTCGCCAGTGGTCAGTTCGATAGCGGCCTCAGCCATTATCGGCTGGTCGGGCAAGTCGAGGGCCGGCTGCCGTTTGATGCCGGTACCATTATCGGCTGATAGAGGTCAGAGGGCGTGTGCCGCTTTGACCTTGAACATGGACCGTTCCGCCGCCTCCAGCAGGGTGGCGACGGTTCGCCCATCTTCCGGGTAAAGTGCTGTACCCACACTGTATCCTGCCGGCTGCATGATATCCCCCACGGGCAGAGGAGAGGTCAGGGACAGGCGAAGCCGCTCCGTCGCCTGCATCAGACCTGACCGGTCCTGCATCCCGGGAAGCAGGATGGCAAATTGGGCGCCGGTCAACCGTCCGGTTAGCGCATCCTCCACTGAACCCCGCGCACACAGCCTGTCGGCAAATGCCCGCAGCATACGGTCCCCGGCGTCATGGCCCAGGCTTTCATTCATGGTTCGAAGTCCGTCCAGCGACAGCAACAGGATGCCCGCGCCCTGCCCCTGGGTCAGCTTTGCAGCACTGTCGCGCAAAAAGGCTGCGCGGTTCAACAGACCGGTGAGGCCATCGCGGTCAATCAGCAGAGTTTCACGCTCCCGTCCGCGCAGCAGCAGCAAAAGCGGCATCCCCGCCGTCCAGACCAACAACCAGACCAAACTGGCTCCCAGCAGCCAATGCGGGATACGCGTGTCGGCACCACCCAGGTCCATCCCGCGGACCAGCAGCCCTGACCCGCGCCATACATAGAGCAGCCCAAGCCCCATGAAGGACAGTGCCAGGACCCCGCTGACCGCGCGCTGCCCTTTCACGGCATTCCAGGCCAGAACACCCGCCGACGCCCACAACAGCAGGGCCGCCAGCCCATCATGAAGGACAATACGGACCCAGGGCCGTCCCGCCGATGCCAGCATCAGAGCTACGATCGTGAGGACCATCATCAGCAACGGCAGCCGGCGCCGGACCGGGGTGCCGATGCCACGAAAGGCCAGCGCCCCCTCCAGGATCAGGACCATGGATGCCAGGGTCAGGCTGGTATTGGCAACAATACCCAAGTCAGGCTGACGCCAAAAAACAGCCGGTGGCAGCAGGCACGCCGTCAGCCCGAGGATGGAGGCCAGCAGCCAGCCTCCCGTCCCCTCTGCCCCGCGCTCCACCCGCCACAGGCCAAGGGTGACCAGCAGCGACAGCAGACCGGCAAAACCCAGCATCATCCGCAACGTCGCAATATCCGGCTGCCACATGCCGACGATCCCCGGCGTCAGGTCACACACCATTGCCAGGGACAATGTTTTACCCTTGTGGTCAAGGGGTTAAACCAGCCACGGTGGCATTACGACACCGGAAAGCGACAGGGCACGAAATCCGTCATGAGATCGTTTATGCTGGGCCTGCTGGCCCTGTTTCTGCTTTTGGGCGGGTCAGGCGCCGCACATGAGATCGGTGACAGCCAGATCGTCGTGGAACTGGGCGACGGTACCTGGACAGCCCGCATCGTGACGGCACCGACGGCCTTCATCAATCGGCTGGAACAGGCTGAGAAGCGGGAGCAAGGCCAGGCGTTCACACAGGCCGCCGCGGCTGCCCGCCTGCAGGAACTGGCACCATCGCTGCCGGGGTACCTTCGCATTCGGTTTGATGGGCAGCCGGTTGCCGCCACGTTGGCGGTGGAGCAGCTGTTGATGCCGGAGGATCAGTCCCAGCCGGCCTTTCTGGTCCTGCGTGCGGAAGGGCCATTGCCGGCGGCAGCAAAAACCCTGACCTGGCAGTTCGACCTTCTGCCGGGGCAGCAGGCCCTGCTGCTGTCCGGTCAGGTTCACTGGGTGGACGGAAGTGCAGCCACGCCTCCCCTGCCGCTGTGGCCCGGCCCACCGCCGACGCTGATCCAGATTGTTGGACAATATCTGCATCTGGGCTTCATCCATATCGTGCCCGACGGGCCAGACCATGTGCTGTTTGTTCTGGGACTGGTCTTGTTGACCACGCGGATGCGGCCATTGCTGGTACAGGTTACCGCCTTTACGGCTGCCCATTGCCTGACGCTGGCCCTGGCGCTTTATGGCGCTGTAGATCTGCCCGCCCGGATCGTGGAACCATTGATTGCCCTGTCCATCGCTTATGTCGCGGTGGAGAACATTTTTGCGCGCGGGCTGACGCCCTGGCGTCCCGCCCTGATTTTTGGTTTCGGGCTGTTGCATGGTCTGGGGTTTGCCGGGGTGCTGACCGATCTGGGTCTGCCGACGGACAACCGGGCAGCCGCACTGGTCGCCTTCAATATCGGTATCGAAGCAGGGCAGTTGGCGGTGATCGCTATGGCCTATCTGCTGCTCCTGCACTGGTTCAAGGACAGGCCCTGGTTCAAGGTTCGGGTTACCCAACCGGCGTCGGCTGTGATCGCCCTAGTCGGGCTTTACTGGACAGCCGAACGTATCCTAACCGGCTGAACTACAGCACCCTTCATCGATATGAAACAAGGAAAGCCCCGGCAGCAACGATGGGCGGGCGCCACACTCGAATAGAATTGATAATAATCAAACTGAAGTGATGCATTTATCAATTTTGACGTCTGTGGTGATTATTTTATTTATCGCCTAATAAATTCGGCGATAAGATCATCGTCTTAAATTGATCTTGATCAATGTCCGCCCCTGACTGATCGTTATATTGATTTTCCTGGCAAACAATCTTGCTGGAAGGTCATCATGCGCACCCACCTCGACACGAGACGCATCGAACTTCTGAAGTTCATTTTCCTGGCTTTTGTACTGGTCCCTGTCCTGTCGGTGGGGGTCGTGGCCGCCTATGGCTTTGCCGTCTGGATGGTGCAACTGGTGGCCGGTCCACCGGGTTTGTGACGGGAGACGATCCATGGAAGCCTGCTTGTCCCGCCGCACCCTGTTCGCGCGCCCTGCCCCAACGCCCGGCACGCCGCCCATGGCCGTCATCACCGCCGCCTGTCTGGCGGAAAACGGTGCCTATTGCCGGACCTGTGCCGATGCCTGCCCGGAGGGGGCCATCCGGTTCCATCTGCTGCCGCGCGGTCGGGCGCGGGCGGATGTCGATACGGACCGCTGCAATGGGTGTGGTGATTGTCTGCCGCCCTGCCCGGCAGATGCCATCCGGCTTTCCGGTGCCAAGGAGGAAACCCATGGCCAATGAGATCCATATTTCCAGCTTCATCATCCATGCCGCGCCCGGTGCCATCGCCGACCTGACGGCCCGCCTGCTGGATCTGGATTGCGAGATCGTGCCGACCCGTGGCGATGCCAGCCGCCTGGTCGTGCTGGTCGAGCGCGCCAGCGACCGGGCCGTGGCCGACACGCTGGACGCCATCAATGCCTTGCCGGGCATCTACAGCGCCCTGCCCGTCTATCACCATGCCGAACCGGCGGCAGCCCTTGCGGAGCCGATGCCATGACCCTGACACGACGCGATTATCTGAAGGCCCAGGCGGCGCTGACTGCCGCTGCCTCTGCCGGTTTGACCCTGGACGCCGCCGCCACACAGCTGCCCACCGGCCTGGATGCCAAGATGAAATGGTCCAAGGCCCCCTGCCGTTTCTGCGGCACGGGCTGCGGCGTCATGGTCGGCGTGAAGGAGGGGCGCATCGTCGCCACCCATGGCGACCAGAAATCAGAGGTCAATCGAGGCCTGAACTGCGTAAAGGGCTATTTCCTGTCCAAGATCATCTATGGCCAGGACCGGCTGACCACGCCCATGCTGCGCATGAGGGATGGCAAATATGCCAAGGATGGGGACTTCACCCCCGTCACCTGGGACCAGGCCTTTGACATCATGGCGGAGAAATGGAAGGCGACGCTGAAGGCCAAGGGGCCGGAAGCCATCGGCATGTTCGGGTCGGGTCAATGGACCGTCCATGAGGGCTATGCCGCATCCAAGCTGATGAAGGCCGGTTTCCGGTCCAACAATATCGACCCCAATGCCCGCCATTGCATGGCATCCGCCGTCGCCGGCTTCATGCGCACCTTCGGCATTGATGAACCGATGGGCTGTTACGACGATATCGAGGCCGCCGACGCCTTTGTCCTGTGGGGCAGCAACATGGCGGAGATGCACCCCATCCTATGGACCCGCGTTACCGACCGCCGCCTGTCCAACCCGGATGTGAAGGTGGCGGTGCTGTCGACGTTCGAGCATCGGTCGTTTGAGCTGGCCGACATCCCCATGGTCTTCACGCCACAGACCGATCTGGCCATCCTGAACTACATCGCCAACCACATCATCAAAACGGGGCGCGTCAACAAGGATTTCGTCGCCAAATACACGACCTTCTTGAAGGGCCGGGACGATATCGGCTATGGGCTGCGGCCCACCCATCCGCTGGAGGTGGCGGCCAAGAACGCCGCCAAGGCCAATGAAAGCGATCCCATCAGCTTTGATGAATTCGCCGCCTTCGTGGCACCCTACACGCTGGAAAAGGTGGCGGCACAGTCGGGCGTTCCAGCCGCCCGGCTGAAGGCGCTGGCGGAGCTGTATGCCGATCCAAAGATCAAGGTGGTCAGCTTCTGGACCATGGGTTTCAACCAGCATACGCGCGGTGTCTGGGCCAACAACCTTGTCTACAACATCCACCTGCTCACCGGCAAAATTGCCGAACCCGGCAACAGCCCCTTCTCCCTGACGGGACAGCCAAGCGCCTGTGGCACGGCGCGGGAGGTCGGAACATTTTCCCACCGGCTGCCCGCCGACATGGTGGTGACCAATCCCGAACACCGCGCCCATGCCGAACATCTGTGGAAGCTGCCGGAAGGCACCATCCCGGCCAAGCCCGGCTTTCACGCTGTCCAGCAGGACCGGATGCTGAAGGATGGCAAGCTGAACTGCTATTGGGTGCAGGTGAACAACAATATGCAGGCGGCCCCCAACACCGCCAACGAGACCTGGCCCGGATACCGCAACCCCGACAATTTCATCGTCGTGTCCGACGCCTATCCCACCGTCACCACCATGGCCGCCGATCTGGTGCTGCCCGCCGCCATGTGGGTGGAGAAGGAGGGGGCCTATGGCAATGCCGAACGCCGGACCCAGGTCTGGCACCAGTTGGTCAATGCGCCGGGTGAAGCGAGATCCGACCTTTGGCAGTTGGTGGAATTCTCCAAACGCTTCAAGGTGGAGGAGGTCTGGCCCGAGGAACTGCTGGCCAAGGCCCCGGAATATCGCGGCAAGACCCTGTACGATATCCTTTACCGCAACGGTCAGGTGGACAGGTTCCCTGTGGCCGACTGTGACAAGGACTATGAGAACCGGGAGGCCAAGGCCTTCGGCTTCTATCTGCAAAAGGGCCTGTTTGAGGAATATGCCAGCTTTGGCCGGGGTCATGGCCATGATCTGGCCCCCTATGACATCTATCATGCCGAACGCGGCCTGCGCTGGCCGGTGGTGAATGGCAAGGAAACCCGCTGGCGTTTCCGGGAGGGGAGCGATCCCTATGTGCCCGCGGGCGAGGGCGTGCGTTTCTACGGGCACAAGGATGGCAAGGCCCGCATCTTCGCCCTACCCTATGAACCGCCCGCCGAAAGCCCGGACACGGAATACCCGTTCTGGCTGTCCACTGGCCGCGTGCTGGAGCACTGGCACAGCGGGTCGATGACGCGGCGCGTGCCGGAACTGCATAAGGCTGTGCCCCAGGCGCTGTGCTACATGCACCCGGACGATGCCCAGGCGATGCAGGTCCGGCGCGGGCAAGAGGTTGTGGTGGCCTCGCGCCGGGGACAGGTGCGGGCGCGGGTGGAAACGCGGGGGCGGAACAAGCCGCCGCGCGGTCTGGTCTTCGTGCCCTGGTTTGATGCCGACGTCCTGATCAACCGCGTCACGCTGGACGCCACCGACCCCATCTCCAAACAGACCGATTTCAAGAAATGCGCCGTGCGCATCACCCCGGTCGGGGAGGCCTGAACCATGAGCAAGCGCCACACACCCCTGCTTCTGGCCCTGCTGGCCGCCCTGCCCCTGCTGCTGCAACCCCTGGCGCAGCGGGCCTTTGCCACCGACCCGGCACCCCGCGCCAGCACCCGCGATGTGAAGGCCAGCGGACGGCCCGCCTTCACGGGTGCCGAGGGGCTGGTGGTGCAGGAGGCCCCTTCCATGCCCAAGGATGTCGGCGATGATCAGCGACGGCAGCGCAACTATCCAGAACAGCCGCCGGTGATCCCCCACACCATCGTCGGCTATCAATTGGACCTGCGTGCCAACAAATGCCTGACCTGTCATGCCCGGGAATTCACGGGCGACAGCCAGGCCCCCATGATCTCCGTCACCCATTTCCAGGACCGGGACGGGCAGGTGCTGGGGGCCGTGTCCACCCGCCGCTATTTCTGCCTGCAATGCCATGTGCCACAGACGGACGCACAGCCGCGCGTGGTCAATACCTTCCGCGATGTGGACAGCGTCATCCGTGACAGCCGGTCCCCCGGTGGAGAGGGCAAATGATGACCATCATCGACCGGGCGCTCTCTCTTGCCAAGGCGGCCTGGGCCGCCTTTAAC
>JAEMSB010000466.1 GCA_016463045.1 Niveispirillum sp. | reverse complement strand
CCGCTATCGTGATGAAACGGCGATTCACGATTCGGCTCAACCGTCGCCTCGGCAGCAACCGATGCCTCAGCGGCGGCGGCAACCGGTGCCGGCGGCGCCTCAACCACAGGGGCGGGTGCTGCGGCCTGTGTCACCTCTTCGGCTACGACTGGTGCGGCGGCCCGGGGCGCGCGGCGTGCACGGGGGGCCGGTTCCGCCGCGACAGGGGCAGCGATCTCAGCTGCAGGCGCGGCGGCAACTGCCACCGGCTGTGCGGGGGCCGATACTGCTTCCACCGTTACCTCATCGCCATCACCGGTCAGGCCAGAGGCCTCCGCCTTGCGGACGATGTAGGAAATGGCACTGGGCGTGCAGTCGAATTCACGCGCGATGGCGGACAGGGTTGCCCCTGCCTTGTAGCGCTCAAGAATTCGGGGCCAAGCGGATTGCGGAATTCTGCCCCGACGCTTCGGGGAGTCCGCATCACCTTCATTTTCGGCGTTCAAGATATCACTCGGTTGCCAGAGAGGCTCTTGCGTCATGCAGCGGGTTCACAGTCTGGGACAGACCCGCCGCATGTAAAAGGCTTTTGCAGGGGCCAAGGGGGGCCACGGCATGCCGATCGCAGGGGGACTGCCAGGATTTGTGAACCCAGATATGGGGGAATTGTCAGAGAATTGAAAGAGAAACTGCGACCCTGCTGCAAAAAATCGCGGCATGGGGCCCATGCCGTCATGGCCGGCGACCGGGACCGGATCGGATTGGTAATGAAATCACATGCCGCAGGGTCGGCCCCACTTGCGGGGTGTTGCGGCTTGGGGCACAGTCGCTGCCATCCAAACCCGCTACAGCCGGACCTTATCCGTATGTCCTTCTTCCGTCAGGCCGCCCGCGCCATCGGCGCTTCCGCCCTTGCTTCCCTGATTTCGGCGTCGCCCGTGCTGGCCGCAGCGCCGGCGTCAAAGGGGCCTTGCTACACGGTGCCGGAATTTGCCGCCGAACAGGGCATCCGTCTGCATACCGAACTGATGGTCATCGGTCTGACCTGCCAGCATCTGGACGCGCCGGGGCAGGTCAGCCTGTTCAACCAGTACAAGCAGTTCACCTTGAAGCACCAGACCCGCATCCAGGAATGGGAAAAGACCCTGGTCGGCTATTTCAAGCGGACGACCAAGGGCAATGCGACCCGCGGTTTCGACAGTTTCCGCACGCGCCTGGCCAATGAAACCTCGCAGCGGGCGATTGCCCTGACCACTCCGGTCTTCTGCGGTACCCATGCGCCGCTGGTCGCGCAGGCCATGGCTGCCAGCCTTGCCGACATTGAAAACGGCCTGTCGCCGGACGCGGCGGGCGTGCGCATGGCCAATGCCCCGCGCTGTGACAAGCCGGCCCCCACCGTGCTGATGGCTGATGCCGCGGCTGCGGCCAATGCCGCCCCGCCGCGCGCCCCGTCCGCCGGCGTCTCCGGTGCCGCCGCCGGTGCCAAGCCGAAGGTCAAGTCGAAGGCGGAGTAATGCCAACGGTCATAAATTATGACCGTTGGTATGGCGGCGACTGCCGCTGGAATAAAGGCGAAGGCCTGGGGTCAATTTCAGTTGCGGCTGAACAGCCAGACCCCATCCTCCCGGCGCTGTCGCACCAGACGGCCTTGGTGTTCCAGGTGGTTGAGATGGGCCAGGGCTTCGCCGGCGGCAAAGCTCATCTGATGGGTGTCGAGTGTGCGGTTGAACATCATCCGCGTGATCTCCGCGATGGTGCGCGGCCCCTCACCACAGAAGCCGACCGCCTCATTCAATCGTTCTGCATGGTGGTGGGTCAGTTCATCGATGCGTGCCTGCAGGCCGCTGAACGGGCTGCCATGGGATGGCAGGACCAGCGTGTCGGCACGCAGGGTCCGCAGCCGGGCCAGCCCGCCCAGAAATTCCGCCAGCGGATCGGCAAACGGTTCGGCGGGCCAGACGCTGACATTCGGGCTGATGCGCGGCAGCACCATGTCACCCGCGATCAGCACCCCGTCATCGGCGCTATAGAGGCAGGCATGTTCGGGTGAATGCCCGCCCGACGTGATAATTGTCCATTCGCGGCCGCCGATGCGCAGGGTGACGCCATCTGCCAGCCGGTCAAAGGTGGCGGGCACCATGGGGACGCCCCGCGCATAGGCATTGCCGCGCACCGTCAGGGCCGCCAGCATCTCGTCATCCAGCCCCATGGCGCCATAGAAACGGCGGCCCGCCTCCGCGATCTCATCCGAGCTGTCCAGGCTCAGCATGCGTGCCAGCAGCCATTCCGTCCGGGTCATGCGCAGCGGCGCATCGAACCGCCGGCACAGCCAGTCGGCAAGGCCGATATGGTCAGGATGGAAATGGGTGACGATCACCTGCCGTACCGGCCATCCTTGCAGGACCTCGGCAGCTATCTGTTCCCAGATGCCGCGCGTCAGGCTGCTGGCCACGCCCGTGTCGACCAGGGTCCAGGCTGGGCTGCCATCGGGCATCCGGTCTTCCAGAAGCCAGACATTGATGTGGTTCAGTTGAAACGGCAGGGGCAGACGCAGCCCGTGGAGTCCGGGTGCCACCTGGGTGATCTGCAGGGCCTGCGGCTGCGGCGTGGTCGGGGCCGGGTTGGTCACGGGGTGGCGGACCTTTCTTCAAAACAATGATGTCGCGTCATGCTGCAATCAAAAGACATAGGACATGTCGCCGATCTTTGCCATGCCGCACCGCATTGTCACCCCGCGCGTGGTGGAAACCGTCATCTTTACCGATGTATTGGCGTGGCGGGACATCAAGGCCGGAGTCTGTACCGATGCATGCACAAACGGGCACAATCGTTGAGATTGAAGAGGAACCGCTTGGACTTCTGGTGCTTATGGAGGAGGAGTTTGTGTTTCATGCTGTCCATCCAGCCGTGCAGCGGCTGCATGGCAAGCGCTTTGCCGACGGCATATCCGCAAGGCGGGAGGCCGTAAAAGCCTTTCGCAGCGCGGCGTAGAACAAACGCAAATTCTGGCTCACCATTGTTTAGCCTTATGGGCTAGTATGTTTGTCCAGCAAGTTGCCACCTTGAGTCGGGCGCACAATTTCTGTAAGTCTGGTGTGACCGGGCTGCGCTGGCTTTTGCTTGGCCGCCCCGTGAGAGAACAGGTCGCCACCGGGACCCTCGCCTTATCAACCGGGTCCCGTTCGTCAAGGTGATCGCCCCAAGGGCCCATAAGGAGAATGAAAGATGAAACTGCACCATTTGCTGATGGGAACTGCACTGGCTCTCGTCCTGCCCGTGGCCGCCACGGCGCAGACCCTCCCGGAAGGGCCGTATATCGGATCCCAGATCGGCGTGAGCTGGCTGCAGGATCTTGATCTGAAGACCGCCACCGCCACCAACAAGGTGAACAACAAGGAGACCATCGCCGCCGTGTTCGAAACCGGCTATCAATTCGGCGATGGCCTGCGCCTTGGCGTTGAAGGCGGTTATTCCATTCATCAGGTCGACACCATCAAGGGCGGCCCCGTGGGCAACCCGATCGGTGACACCACCACCTTCACCCTGATGGGTGTGGTGCAGAAGGAATTCGACGTCGGCTCGCCGTTCCGTCCCTATGTCAGCGCCGGTCTGGGCTGGGGCTGGGTGGACACGGACAATGTCGGTCCGGTGTTCTCCACCGGCTACTACTCCAACGCCGCGCAGGACAACTTCGCCTATCAGCTGGGCGTGGGCGTTGCCTATGCGCTGACCCCGGATCTGGATCTGACCTTCGGCTATCGCTACCAGGGTATCGATGACCTGAAGTTCAAGAGCGAGAACCCCCGCTACAAGAGCAACTACAACTCCCACTCCGTGCTGATCGGCGTGCGCACCGTGTTCGGTTCCGCCCCGGCCCAGCCGGTGCAGGCCACGACCGTGGTTGCTCCCCCGCCGCCGCCGCCGGCCCCCGCGCC
>JAEMSB010000465.1 GCA_016463045.1 Niveispirillum sp. | reverse complement strand
GGTCATGACCTCATGACCATCGGAGGCCGGCGACTGCCGGCCCGGCGCACATGCGCCGTGAGCCAAGCCGCCGGACGGCGGCGCCCGGCGTTTGAGGGAACAAACTTCACATCAAGCCGACAGCTTGGCCGCCAGACGGGCGACGTGGGCGCCCTGGAAGCGCGCACCTTCCAGCTCGTTCTCCGACGGCTGGCGGGAACCGTCGCCGCCGGCGATGGTGGTGGCGCCATAGGGGCTGCCGCCCGTCACCTCGTCCAGGCGGGTCTGACCACCGAAGCTGTAGGGCAGACCAGCGATGACCATGCCATGGTGCAGCAGGCTGGTGTGGAAGGACAGCAGGGTCGCTTCCTGACCACCATGCTGGGTCGCCGTGGACACGAAGACCGAGCCGACCTTGCCGATCAGCGCACCCTTGGCCCACAGACCGCCGGTCTGGTCCAGGAAGTTGCGCATCTGGCTGGCCATCATGCCAAAGCGGGTGGGCGTGCCGAAAATGATGGCGTCATAGTTCGGCAGCTCGTCCACGGTGGCAACGGCGGCATCCTGTTCCAGCTTGATGCCGGACCGCTTGGCAACCTCTTCCGGGATCAGTTCGGGCACGCGCTTGACCACCACTTCGGTGCCGGCGACCGACGCCGCACCCTCAGCAACGGCCTTGGCCATCGTCTCGACATGGCCGTAGGAGGAATAATACAGAACCAGAACCTTGCTCATTTCGCTCTCCGTAAGGTGCGGTGTGTTGCGCTGTTGAGAGGAAGATAGGCCGTTGCATCATTCCCGATAATGGTCCAATTTCGAACAGCTTTGTCCCGCTGGGCGGGACAATCCAGGGGGGACAAAATGGATCGGCTTGAGGATCTGCGGCTATTCACGCTGGTGGCGGAGGGGCGCAGCTTCACAAAGGCCGCAGACAAGCTGGGCCTGTCGAAATCCGCTGCCAGCCGCCGTATCGGGGAGTTGGAGGCGCGTTTGGGCGCCCGCCTGTTCAACCGCACCACCCGCCATATCAGCCTGACCCAGGTGGGCGAGGGCTTCTATGCCCGCGTCACCCAGGCGCTGGACGCGCTGGAAGAGGCGGAACGGTCGGTGGCCAGCCAGCATGCGGCCCCGCGCGGTGTCCTGAAGCTGGCCGCTCCCATGTCCTTCGGCTTTGTCCATCTGTCCGGCGCCATCGCGGATTTCATGGGCCTGTACCCGGAAGTGACGGTGGACATGGACCTGTCGGACCGGTTCGTCGATCTGGTGGAGGAAGGCTATGATCTGGCAGTGCGCATCGGACGGCTGAAGGACAGTTCGCTGGTGGCACGCCGTCTCTGTCCCGTGCGCGCCGTCCTCTGCGCCAGTCCCGATTATCTGAACCGGCGCGGCACGCCGCAAAGCCCCGCCGACATCGCCGATCATGATTGCCTGATTTACACCAATGTCCAGAACCCGGACCAATGGATCTTCCGCACCGCGCCAGGATCGGAGGAGACGCAGAATGTGCGCCTGAAGGGACGGCTGCGTGCCAATAATGGCGATGCGCTGCGCGAGGCGGCGCTGCACGGCCAGGGGCTGGTGCTGCTGCCCACCTTCATCGTGGGCGATGCGCTGGCGGCGGGGCGGCTGGTTCCTCTGCTGGACGCCTGGCTACCCGGCCCGCTGGCCGCCCACGCCGTCTACCCCGCCAACCGCCATCTCAGCCCCAAGGTCCGGGCCTTTGTGGATTTTCTGGCGGGCCGGTTCGGACCTGTCCCCTACTGGGATGCTGCCCTGACGGTGATGAAGGGCGGTTGAGACTGGCGCGCCTGTCACGAATCCGTCATGGCTTTCTGGCATCACACCCGAACGCGATCCCAGCAGCGGGGGAATGGTTGGACCGGGACAGGGACAAGGACCCGGCAGCAGGCGGGGAGATGACGGACGCGGCCTGGACCGCCGCACGGCTGTGCCGTCCTGTACCGTCGGTGCCCGAACAGACACGTTGCGTCAACGTGGCCGAACAGTTCCAGGCCGACCCCACCCTGCCCGGCGTGATCGTGGCCGATGCGGGTGGGCGGCCCGTGGCGCTGGCTGACCGGGCAACTTTCCTTCTGCATTTCTCCCAGCGTTATGGCCGCGACCTTTATGCCCGCCGCGCCGTCACCCATCTGGCTGACCGGGAACCGCTGCTGGTCCCGCTGGAGACCGGCCTGTCAGCCCTGAACGCCTTGATCGCGGAACAGAAGCCCGACGCCCTGCACCGTGGCTTCATCCTGGTGGATGGCGGTGGCCGGGCCACCGGCCTGGGTCAGGGCATCGACGTCATGCGTCTGACGGCGGAGGAGATGTCCCGCACCCTGGACCGGCTGCGGGCGACACAGCGCGACCTGATACAGGCTGAAAAGATGGCGGCACTGGGCGGGCTGGTGGCTGGTGTGGCGCACGAGATCAACACGCCGCTGGGCGTCGCGGTCACGGCGGCGACGGCCTTTGCCCAGGATACCGAACGATTCGGCGCCGCCTATCGCGACGGGTCCCTGCGCCGCAGCCTGCTGGAGGATTACGTGGCCTCCGCGACGGAGGCCATGGGCTTCGTCCTGGGCAACATCACCCGCGCCGCCGATCTGGTGCAAAGCTTCAAGCAGGTGGCCGTGGACCAGACCACCGATCAGGTCCGCCGCTTCGACCTGGGCGATTATCTGGGGGAGGTGCTGCGCAGTCTGCAACCGCAGCTGCGCCGCGTTCCCCACCGGCTGCTGCCCGATCTGGCCGAAGGGCTGGAGGTTGACAGCACGCCCGGCGCCATCGCCCAGATCGTCACCAATCTGGTGATGAATGCCCTGACCCATGCCTTCACGGGGCGGGGGAGTGGCGGCACCATCCGGGTCCGCCTGCGCCCCGCCGAGACGGTGGCGGGCTGGGCGGAGCTGTCGGTGGCCGATGATGGGACCGGCATCGACGCAACCACCCTGCCCCGCATCTTCGACCCGTTCTTCACGACAAGGCGGGATGCGGGCGGCACCGGTCTGGGCCTGCATCTGGTCTATAATCTGGTCACGCAGCGTCTGGGCGGGCGCATCGATGTCGACAGCCGGGTGGGTGACGGCACCTGCTTCACAATCCTGTTCCCCCGGCGCGGATAGGGTTCCCTTGCCATCGCGGACGGCGGGCTTAGTTCAAGACTGTTGACGTGGACATCCACGAACATATCATGAACAAAATCCCTCCCCCCTGCCCGTTCGGACCATGGCCAAATCGCTGAAACAACGTCTCGCCGTCCTGTCCGATGCTGCGAAGTACGATGCCTCTTGTGCGTCCAGCGGCACCCAGCGGCGCGATTCGTCGGCCAGCGGCGGGCTGGGATCGACGGAAGGGATGGGCATCTGCCACGCCTATGCACCCGACGGGCGCTGTATCTCCCTGCTGAAGATCCTGCTGACCAATTTCTGCATCTATGACTGCGTCTATTGCGTCAACCGGTCGTCCAGCAATGTGGAGCGGGCGCGTTTCACGGCGGACGAGGTGGTCTGGCTGACCCTGGAATTCTATCGCCGCAACTATATTGAGGGGCTGTTCCTGTCGTCGGGCATCATCCGGTCGTCCGATTACACGATGGAACAACTGGTCCGCGTGGCCAAGGACCTGCGCACGATCCATAATTTCCGCGGCTATATCCACCTGAAGACCATCCCGGAGGCATCGCCGCAACTGATTGAGGAGGCGGGGCTTTATGCCGACCGCCTGTCGATCAATATCGAGCTGCCGACCGACCAGGGCATCGAAAAGTTCGCACCCCAGAAGCATCCGGCCCGCATCCGCCGTTCCATGTCCGACCTGTCCGCTAGGATCGAGGCGGCGAAGGAACCGACGCTGAAGACGCGGCGGCGCATCCGATTTGCGCCGGGCGGACAAAGCACGCAGAGGATCGTGGGCGTGGATAACACGACGGATGCCACC
>JAEMSB010000042.1 GCA_016463045.1 Niveispirillum sp. | reverse complement strand
CAGAAAGACGTCGCGGTCGCTGGCATAGAGCGTGGTGGTATCCCGCGTAATGTCCACACGCGGATGATAGATGCCGGTCGACCAGTCCAGCACGCCCGGCACCTTCCAGCGCGTATCGCCAGTGCCATTGCCGGCAATGCGCTGCACCGCTTCGACCAGCTCATGATCAAAGATGCGGCCATAATCGGGGCCGGTGACAGCACGCAGTTCAACCCGTCCCTCCTCAATCTCCAGGGTCTTGACCTGCTCGGCCCGATGAGATGTCAGCCCATATTGCAGATTGATCCCGGCCAGCGCCGCCGGAAGCTGCCGCAGATAGGCGGCGGGTGCCCCCACCAGCCCGGCCAACTGCCCAAAGCTCCAATGGGTGGGTGCGATAGGGCGCTCACCCCCTGGCAGTAGCAGCGACAGCCGTTCCGGCGCATCACGGCGCGCCTCCACCCTGATATCGGCACTGGCCAGGGTACGTGTCCGGCTGCGATCCGTGCGGGTCTTGACCGACGCATACAGGTCGGACAGCGACAGGAACCGTTCATCATCGGGCCGAGAGAACCATTCCGATGATACCCGGCCATTGCGCTGGCCACGGTTCACATCCACTCGGTAGCCGCGCGCGGCATCACGGGGGTTGCCAAGGATTTCCATCTGGGTCATGGCAATTCTCCATGACGGGTGCCGAAGGCCACTCCTCCAGCCCAACCCGTCACGAAAGCCCAAGCCGCCTCTGACTCTTTACCCCCGCCGCCCGGTCAATCTGTGTCCGAGGCCAGACGCACCCGTCTCCCAATGGGGTATCACCCCCAAAAAGAAGTTGACAGTGTCTACTGCCTACTTCTTAGTGGTAGACACTGTCAACTTCACTGGAGCGAGAAGCATGTCTTCAATCGTTCACCGCAGTCTACTCATCGGTGGATTGCTCTCCGCCCATTTTGTCGGCGCTTCAGCGGCCTTGGCCCAAACGGCATCCCAAGATGCTGCGAAACTCACGGTAAATGTGACGGGCCTAAGATCATCCGACGGTGAGATCGGCTGCGCGTTGCACAGCGTGCCCGACAGCTTCCCCATGGGGCAGGCTCAGGTGCAGCAGCAATGGCTCCCCCCGCAGATGGGCGGCACGATATGCCGTTTCACCGATCTCGTCCCCGGACGATACGCCGTTGCCGTGTCCCATGACCGCAACGGGAATCGTCAAACCGATACAGGACTGTTTGGTATCCCAAAGGAGGCCTGGGGGGTGTCGAACAATGTGCGGCCGGGTCTGCGGCCACCCCGGTTCGACGAGGCGGCGATTGATCTTGCCGTCGGCGAGAATCGGACCATCACCATCGAGGTAGCAAAATGAGTATAAATGACGACATCGCCAAACAACGCCGTCGCGCCTATGGGCCCTGGGCTGTGGTAACCGGTGCCTCGGACGGGATCGGTCGGGCTCTGGCGCTGGCACTGGCCGATCAAGGCTTCAACCTTGTGCTGGCAGCGCGGCGGGCAACAGCACTGCATGAGCTGGCAGCACAATTGGCAACGCGCGGGGTTATGACCAGTGTGGTTGCTGTCGATCTGTCCACGCCAAAAGGATGCCACGCGCTGGCCGCTGCAACAGAGGATCATGATGTCGGCCTGCTGATCGCCGCCGCAGGGTTCGGCACGTCCGGCCCCTTCATGACCGTCAATGCCGACAGCGAGGCTGAAATGCTGGCCGTCAACTGCGGCGCGGTCTTGTCGCTGACCCATGTCTTTGCCCGCCGTTTCGCAACACGTGGCCGTGGCGGTATCATCATGATGGGATCGCTGCTGGCCTTCCAGGGCGTGCCAGGGGCAGCCACCTATGCCGCGACCAAGGCCTTTGTGCAGACCCTGGGGGAAGGGTTGCACAGAGAGTTTAAACCTGCTGGCGTGGATGTCCTGGTGGCCGCTCCGGGCCCGGTTAAGACCGGGTTTGCCGCCCGTGCGCACCTTAACATGGGCTTCGCCCTGTCGCCGGACGTTCTGCCGGAACCGATCCTGGCAGCCCTGGGGCGGCGCATCACGGTTCGACCCGGCTGGCTGTCATGGCTGCTGGAGGCTGCGTTCCTTGGACAATCCCGTGGCTTGCGTAGCCTGATTCTGTCGCGCGTGATGGCGGGCATGACACAACATCAGCGAGGGGTGACATGAACAGGAGATTGGCAAATGCCCTGATGGCGACCGTCTTGGGGCTGAGCCTGGGCGGATGTGCCTTCAGCACGCCGTTCAAGGGGCCGGGCTATGCGCGTGGTACCGGCGTCACTTTGTCCGGTGATGGGCCGGTGGTGATTGCCTTGTCCAAGGCCACGCTGAAAGCAGGGTCAGCAGGTCGCGCACAGTTTTGGGACCATACCAGCCGGGTCCACTCCTCACTGGACGGACAACCCGGCTTGATTGGCTACAGCCTGCGGCGCACGCTTGATGGCTCCACTGGCTGGACCATGACTGTCTGGCGCGACGATGAATCGTTGCGGGCCTTCATACGCAGCGATGTCCACCGAACCGCGATCAAGTCCGCGATGGACAGTCTCGATAACGCCACTTTCGCCCGCTTCATCCATCCCCGTGCCTCAGTACCGCCGACATGGGATGAAGCACTGGTCATTCTGGAACGCGATGGCTATTCCTATCGTTAAGCGGATGAAGCCAGACGGATTTCCAACATGCCGACAGACCGGGCGCGGCCCGAAGACCTGAAGGAAGCCTGTGTAAGTGAAGCCTTTGCTATCATTGCTGCGGAAGGCCTGGAGAAGTTGAGCCTGCGGGAAGTAGCGCGGAGACTGGGGGTGTCGCACCAAGCACCCTACCGGCATTTTCCCAGCCGTGACCATATTTTGGCAGAGGTCGTCGCCCGCGCCTTCGATCATTTCGCTGCCTACCTGGACGACCGCCAGCATACGCCTGACCCGGAACAGGACCTTGGTGGCATGGGTGTTGCCTACTTGCGCTATGCAGGCGAGCACCCCCTGGAGTACCGGCTGATGTTTGCGACGCCTTTGCCCGATCATACACAGCACCCTGGGATGATGCGGTCGGCACGCCATGCCTTCACTTTACTTGAACAGGGTCTGGAACGCATGCGATCCGCCCAAGGAACGGATTGCCCGCCAGAGGTCATTACGCTCGATGCCTTGTTCATATGGTCTGCATTGCACGGCTTGGCCGGCATCCAGAATGGGAGCGCTGTCGACACCCTGGCCTTGGCCCCCCATCTCTTGGCGGACGCTCCTATGCACCTACTGACCCGTATCAGCCACGCCTTGGCTGGAAGTCAGCCCGGCCACAACTGTCATCAGATTGCATAGCCATCCAGCCGGAGAATGATGATGGCGCCGCGTTCCCCCTTGACCCTGGCCGGGCTAACAGCTTTGGGCGCGGAAAAGCTGGCGCAATTGATTATGGACGAGGCTGCGGAAAGTCCCGCCTTTGCGCGGCGCGTCAAGGCGGCACTGGCCGGTGGCCAGGGACCGACCGCTGTTGCCAAACTGATCGACCGGCGGCTATCCGCCCTGGATCGCGCCAAGGCCATGGTGCCGTGGGAGAAGGAACGCGCGCTGGCCGCCGATCTGGATGCCTTGGTCGACAGCATCGAACGCGAGCTTGCCCCCTTGTCACCCCTGATGGCGGCACAACGCCTGATCCGGTTCATCGGGGGTCACGGTTCCCTGTTCAATCGGATTGATGATAGTTCCGGGCGTATCCAGGCTGTCTATTGGCGGGCCGCCGAAATCCTGCCCCGCATCGTGGAGCAGATGGGAGGCCCCGACCACGCCAGCTTGCCCGGCCTACTGGACGAGGCCCTGACCCGCGACAGCCATGGGCTGATCCCGGCGCTGGCCATCGCAACGGCCCCGCTGCTGCCGCCTGCGATCTTGGCCGACTGGGAGAAGGGTCTGTCCAAGGCTACTCAGGACAAATATGGCCAGATCATCCAGATCCGGCAGGCCATTGCCGAGGCCATGGGCAATCTCGACCATTACATCGCCCTGGAAGCCCGCCTGCCGGAGCACCGGCGCGATCCGTTGCGCATCGCCGCCAAGCTGCTTGAGGCCAAACGGGCCGGCGAGGTATTGGAATGGGTCCGCAAAGCAGCGCCCCGAACAATACCCCGCGACCTGTCGGACGATTTTTACGAGGCGGGTGTTGCGCCAAGGGCTGACCGCGAACAGGTCAAACTGGAAGCCCGCATCCTGGAAGTCCTGGGTAACAGGGCAGAGGCCCAAACGCTGCGCTGGTCGCAGTTCACCCAGTCCCTGGATGCCGCCTTGCTGCGCGACTACATCGCCAAGCTGGAGGATTTCAACGACCGCGAGGAGACAGCGCGCGCCCTGGCCCATGTCGCCGCCAGCCCCTATTTCAGCAGTGCCCTGCAGTTCTGTCTGGATTGGCCAGCGCTGGACCTGGCATCGGACTTGGTGGTGGCACGGCCCGCCGTCTGGTCCGGACGACATTACGCGCTTCTGGTGCCGGCGGCCGAGGCCTTGGCCGATCAGCACCCGCTGGCGGCCAGTGTGCTCTACCGCGCCTTGCTGGATGACATCCTGGCCCGCGCCAAATCACCCGCCTATGGGCATGGAGCAAAATATCTGGGCCATCTCGACCGGCTCGCCCAGCAGATCACCGACTGGCAATCCCTGCCCGACCATGTCCGCTACCGTGAGCAAATCAAAAAGGCCCATGGCCGCAAGCTGGGCTTCTGGAGCCTCGTCAAATGAGCGCGTGGGGTGGCTCCGCATGGCGCCAACTACGCTCATTTTCACTTTCATCTGGTAGCTATATGATAGCTAGCCTGGCCGATGTGGTGACCAGACTTTACCGAAGAACCACGATGACCGCCCGCCGGGACAGACCCTCCGGTCAGCTATGCCGACCGGAGGGTCTGTCCCGGCGACAGCGCTCCTACACCACACCACATAGCTTAATTTTTGCTGGAGCCTTTCGAAGGAAGGCGGCAGCCCTCCACATTGATCGTGTGGATGGATCGGCATTTGCCGAAGCACGAAGGAGAGCAGCCATGAGGAAGTATGTCGGGCTAGACGTCTCGATGGAAGAGACCGCAGTGTGCATCGTCGACGAGGATGGGCGCATCCTGGCGGAACGCAAAGTCGCCACGCTGCCGGAGGTGATTTTCTCCTTCATTCGCGACCGGGCCGGCACAGCCGACAGGGTTGGGCTGGAAACAGGACCGCTGGCCGTCTGGTTGTGGAAAGAACTCAAGGCACTCGGTGTTCCAGTAATCTGCATTGATGCCCGCCACGCAAAAGCAGGGTTGTCGATGATGATCAACAAGACGGACCGCAACGATGCCGTCGGCCTGGCACAGATCATGCGCACCGGCTGGTTCCGGCAGTTGCATGTCAAATCCGGGCCAAGTCATCTGACCCGGGCGCTGCTGACCTCTCGCGGGCTGATGGTCGGCATGCGGGGTGATATCGATAACCAGATCCGTGGTCTGCTGAAGACCTTCGGCATCCTGTTCAGCAAGAGGGTTGGCGGTTTCATGAAGCGGGCGGAGGAACTCCTTTCCGGCGAACTAAATACCAGCCTGGAGTTGAGCCGGCTGGTCGAGACGCTGCTGAAAGCCCGCGCCGAAATCCAAAGTCGGATCCGTGACCTTGATCGCGACCTGATGCGCCAAGCCAAAGCGTCGGAGGTCTGCCGCCGGTTCATGGGGGTTCCGGGCGTCGGCCCCGTCACTGCCCTGTCCGTGTGGGCAGCCATTGACGATCCCGGCCGGTTTGCCCGCTCCAGCAGTGTGGGGGCCTATCTGGGGCTGACCCCAAGGCGCTATGCCTCCGGCGAAGTGGACCGTTCGGGACGCATTTCGAAATGCGGGGATCGCGAGGTCCGCACCCATCTATACGAGGCGGCCAATGTGCTGATGACCCGGATCAGAAAACCGTCGGCCCTGCAGGACTGGGGGCTGCGGATCGCCAGGCGGTCAGGGTTCAAGAAGGCGAAGGTCGCCGTAGCACGCAAACTGTCCATCGTCCTGCATCGCATGTGGCGTGACGGCTCAGAATTCCGCTGGTCACCTGCCGCCGCAGCCCACACCTGATTTCCCAGTACCGGGGCGAACGCCGCCCCCAGGGTTCGTCCTCGCCGGGACGAAGGCCAGAGCAACGTCGTTCCCTCGAATGCCGCACCGACCACTGGTGGCAGACGGCGGACACCACATTGACCTGCTCCAGCCATCCAAGGCCATGGTGTGGCGCGATGCGACCACGAAGAGAACCGTGAGCCCGGCGGAGATGTCTCTCAGGGAAAGCGCTTTCGTCCAGAACCTCACGCCGTGGCAAAGTCGCCCTTGACATCACCAATTAGAGAACCGACAGGGACGTGATCGACCGCGACGATATCGCAAAGGCGAACGACGGTATAATCGCCCAATACCAGGCGATCGCATTCAAATGGATGTCTGTAAAATCAGACCCGGCATCTACCAGTACACTGCAATTGATGACTGCAGTCGATATAAGGTACTTGGCGCTTACAAGAGAACGACAGCCGCCAATACGTTGGATTTTCTCGAACGCCTCATTGAGGAAATGCCGTTTCCGATCCAACGGATCCAAACGGATCGTGGGCGTGAATTCTTTGCTGAAGCCGTCCAGCGGCGGCTGATGGACTGGGCCATAAAGTTCCGACCGATCCCACCACGCTCACCCCACCTGAACGGCAAGGTCGAGCGAACACATCGGGCTGATCGGGAGGAATTCTGGGACATGATCAATCCGAAGGATCCTCAGATTGAGGCTAAGCTGGCTGAATGGCAGCATCATTGGAATTGGTATAGGCCGCACACGGCTTTGAAAGGCATGTCACCCATAGACCGCGTCTATGAGCTCCTGGATAAAACCCCTCTCCGCGAAGCCGTTGACGCAGCATACGAAAGTAACCAAGAGCGCATCAGGATTGCCGATTACCGCCTCGACACTGCTGTCGCTCCGTTGAAATGATGTCACCAGACCCTACAGTTGAAGCTTTCCACGAACGCTTTCTGGGTGGGCTTGCCCGGCTGGATATAATGCCATTCAACGCCGGTGGCCCGCGTGCAGGCCAGGATCGCCCTGGAAATGAACTCGCTGCCATTGTCGCTGACGATCATCAGCGGCTTGCCGCGCGTGGCGAAGACAGCATCCAGCTCCCGCGCTACCCGCTTGCCCGACAGCGAGGTGACCGCCACCAGGGCCAGGCATTCGCGTGAGAAATCATCCACCACGGCCAGGATTCGGAACCGTCTTCCATCGCTGAACGCATCCGACACGAAATCCAGGCTCCAGCGCTGGTTGGGCGCTTGCGGCACGCTCATCGGCGCCCGTGTGCCCAGCGCGCGTTTGCGGCCACGCCGCCGGCGCACCGCCAGCCCTTCCTCCCGATAAATCCGCAGCAGCTTATTGTGGTTCACCGCCATCCCCTCCCGGGTCAGCAGACATCCCAGACGCCGATAGCCGAACCGCCGCCGCTCCGATGCCAGCTCCCGCAGCCTTTGCCGCAACGCACCGTCATCCGCCCGACGCGACCGGTAGCGGATCGTCCGGCGATGCACCTTCAGAACAGAGTAGGCCCGCCGCTCACTCACCCCGAACGTTGCCCGCAGATGGGCAATCGTCCGGCGCTGTGCGGCGGGCCTTACCACTTTTTTCCCGCCGCCTCCCGCAGCATGGCGTTGTCCAGCATCGCCTCCTCCAGAAGCTTCTTCAGACGGCTGTTCTCATCCTGCAAGCCCTTCAGGCGCTTGGCCTCAGACACCTCCAACCCGCCGTATTTCGATTTCCAGGCGTAAAATGTCGCCTCCGATTCCCATGGCGGCGGCAGATATCCGCCGTCTTATGACCGGCCTCCTGCTCCCGCAGGATCCCAATGATCTGCTCCTCGCTGAAACGGCTCTTCTTCATCTCATAGCCCTCCTCGTTCAGGAGGACTCTACTTCACATCGGACACATTTCCAGGGAGCAGGTCACCCGCGCGGTGCACCAAGGTAGCGCGACCTTGATTGCAGGCCAAGCCTGTCTCTGTGCCTAACACTGCTACAGGTGCCTGACAGCCGATATGCAGCGTTACATCCGGCTGGGTGGTAGAAAGCGTAAGGCTGGGGGTTGAGCCAAAGTTCAGATGGGCGAACAGTTTTGACAGACTATCCAATATTACCTGCCCGTCCCGCCGAACATAAGATCCATTAGCAATAAACAATTGCTCTGGTTGACTGTTAGGCGATGATCCTTCTGGCCAGGATAGTGTTATGATGTAGGCGTCTGTTTCATATCCAGCGATGGTATTATTTGCGTTGCGGTGGCGGATGCGGCCATCAGCCAGCAGATTGAGGTAGATTTCCGTCACCCGGCCTTTCCCGGTCAACCGCACGCCGATCCAGTTCTGGCCTTCCAGCCGCTCCAATCTCTCTGCCGGTTGACCTGCAACCACCGGCTGGATAGCGACGAGGAATTTTTCCCGTTCCCGTTTTTCTGCGGGCTGAAAGCCAAGATAAGGGATCGTTACTTTCGGCTCCGCATCTTTCAGACCCACATGCTCCATCAGTCGCATCGCCTCTGGGTAATCGGTTTTCAAGCCGCCATCTGGCAAAGGTGCCGGAAACAAGGGTTGGACATCCACCGCTGCATCGCCATCAGCGATCTGGACGACTTTACCGCTGCGCTTGGCCGTGCCCTGGTAATGCAGCAGCCACTCATACTGGCCCATCTCCCAGGCGCGAACATCATCCAGGACCAGGATGGTGCCGCCGACCCATAGGACGTTACGGAAATTGCGCTGAAAGTAACGGGCCGTCGGCCCTGTCGCATCGGCCCACACATAGCGAAAGCCGGGTACATCAATCAGATGATCGACCGTCCCCATATTGTGCGTACCATCATAGGTATCACTGGGGGGGATGGCCTTGCCGTCAATGGTAACGACATTGTGGGCAAGGCTTTGGCGGTAATAGCCGTCATATTCCGGGCTTGAATAAACCGAATGGCCGCTGTCGGACAGCAGCGTGCGACCCTGGTGATGCAGGATGAAGCTGCCAGCATCGGCGTGGTTATGGTTCCAGGTATAGCCGGATTTCAGCGCAAACAAGGTGGCATCAGGCTGCCAGCCGTCGCGCATCGTCACCAGACCCTGGCTGGGGAAGATGGCAGCCGTGGGCAGATTGGGCAAGCCTGCCTTATCACGATCCGTCGCAGATGGCAGATAAGGCAGGTTGTCCGCGTCACCCCACGGATCTTTTTCTGGAACCCCGGCAAAACCGTCGATATAGGTGAGGAACGCGGGATCACGTTCCCCTAGCGCCCACAGGATAGCCAGACTGGCACATCCGCAACTGGGGGGGCGGCTGTCACCAAAATTCAGCGACACCCAGCCATCCTTGCGGGGATAGGCATTGGCGAAGAAATTGGCGGCCACCTTGTCCAATGCCGGAATGACGGAAGGCTGAGCGCCCATCACCTCCACCCAGGAACGCCGGAACAATAGCAGGCTGTGCAAGCCCAGCTCCGCATAATTGACCGTTTCCGAATAGGCACCGTCATCGCCAAATGTGGGCGGTTTGCTTTCAATCCGCGATCCGGAATAACGGAACCATTCGACGCTGGCCGCATCAATCCGGTGCGCCCATTCGGCCGCTTGGGGTTCATCGCGCAGGATGGAGAGCACCCCAACGCCAGCGCCGAATACAATATGCGCCCACCAATTGTGACCCATCGTATCCAGGGCGTGGATACGATGGGCACCATCCACCCAGTCATTCAAGATCGGCTGGATCGCCCCACGGACCAGACCGTCGACAATGGCCTTGCGATCCTGTGGGCTCAACGTTTCGCGGATGGCATCATAGGCCAGACCATAGGCGGCAGCGGCAAATCCCATCCCCAGATCGGACCGCCACGGCGGATCACGCCTGGCCAGCGGCATATCGGTCAGCCAGTCGGCCTTGGCCGCCCGTTTCAACAACAGATCGCGTGCCCCATCTGCATATTGCTGCTGCCCGGTCAGGCGATAGGTGAGCGCCAACGCCTTCAGTGCATCATCAATCTTCCGTTCTGCCTTGGGTGGGTTCTTCAAGGCGGCATCGGCGATCTTACGCTGGTCTTCTGCCCGTGTCTTGGCCAGCGGATCCCTGCTGATCATATCCCGCAGCCGATCAATATTCTGCCCTTTGAAGGCCATTGTCGGGCCTGCCGCCTGCTGTCCCCAGGCAGGTACCGTGGCGACGCCCAGCAGCAAGGCGGGGGCAAGGAAAAAATGGGCAATGCGCATGATCGGCGTCCCCGGAGCAGAAATGCCTAGCCCGCTACCCGCTCCAACGCGGATGCGCAGGAGGGGCAGCGGGTGAATCGTGATATCAGAACTTGGCGTTCACAGTCAGGAAATAGGAACGCGGTGCGTTGGTCTGCACCTGCGACAAGGCATTGGGATATAGTTCCAGCAATTGCGCCTCTGTCAGCGTGGACGGCACGGTGCCCACCGCGCTGACTTGCGTAACGTTGGTGTTGTTGAGCAGATTATTGACGTTGAACGAAACGCTGAACGTATCGTTGATGCGGTAGTTCAGGCCGATATCGGAGAGGAACTGTTCCGGCAGGCGATAGGTGTTTCGCACCGTAACCGGGCGGGAGCTGATATAGCGGAACCGATAATAGCCGCCAAAATCTCCAAATCGGAAATTGGCCGTACCGTTATAGGTGACCAATGCCGCCCGTTCCTGCGGTCCCTTCAGATAGGTGGCCACATCATCATCCGGCGGCAATATGCCGTTGGGGCATTTGGTGGCATCGGGGACACCGTTGCAGGTACCCAGGCTGATGCTGGCAAACGCCTCGGAGCGTCCGCGGTTCAAGGTCAGCACATTGCGGATGTTGAACCAGCTTGAGAAACGGATTGTGTTGTCCAGTTCCAGCCCATAGGACCGGTAATGGCTGAAAAAGGGCTTGGTGATATAACGGGTTACCCCATCGGCCAGCAGACCGTCATTGCGACGGACCGGCACATTGGTCAGGTCGGTATAGAAGAGCACCGGATTCAAGGTCAGCCATGAATTGCGATAGCGCAGCGACAGTTCCGCCTGTTCAATTGTGGGCAGCGGGTCAAGGGAATAATCATCGGCCAGCTTCTGGGTCACGCTGAAGCCATCCCAGAATCCATCCTGGTTCTTCCGGCCTTTGGTATAACGCGCAAACAGCGATGTATTCCGGTTGAAGCTATAGCTGATGGCACCACTATATTGCAGATAGGCGGTGTCCTTGTCATAGCTGAAAGTGCTTGCCGAAGTTTCCACCGCATAGAGATTGTCGTAAAGCGTCAGCGGGTTGCCATCGATGCCACCGAAACTGCGTGAGGCGGCATTGGGATTGGTGACAAAACGGCGGTTTTGCCCCCAGCCGCGATAGAAGGTGTAGCGGGCACCACCATCAAACAGCAGGTCTGGCGTCGCCTCCCAGGTCACGCCCAGCAGGGGGGAGATTTCGCGCGTCTTGGCCCGGTCCTTCAAGGTCAACCCGACGCTGCTGCCCAAGGCACCGAAGCCGGTGGGATCGGTCAACTGGTAAGTCGTACCAGCCGCGCCACCGGCTGTGGTATTGGTCGTTGTAGTGAAGGAAACGCCCAGCGTTGTGGGGTTATTCTCCAAAGCCATGACGCCACGGCCCGCGTAAGCGAAGTCTCGGCTGAACTCACTCTGGCTGAAATAAACACCGCTGGTAATGGTAAAGGCCGAGATTTCCTTAGTCACCGTCAGCAGGTCCATGATGTCGCGGCTGCGGATCACACCACTGGAGTTGGAACTGCCAACCGTCAGGATCAGGTTCGAGCTATCAATCGGCGCATCATTGACGATGGTCTGATTTGGCAACAGATTGGGTGTATTCTTATCAATACAATAGCCATTGCTCACCGCCGTTACACAGACCCCATTCTGGTTAGCATTGGTGATGCGATAGACGCGCGCCAGCAATTGGCCCGTATCGCGGTCCGTCAGGTTGAAGTATCCAGGCGTGTTAGCCAACCCTGCGGCCTGTGTGCCCATCAAGGTGAAAGTCTGGGAATTCAGCAGGCTTTGATAGCCAATATCCGTGGCATAGGTGTGATCGACCTTGTTTTCCTGCACACGCAGATTGTTGGAAATGGACCAGCCATCGCCAAATTCATGATCCCATTTCACGCCCACAGATTTGGACCTTTCGTGGCTGAAATCGCTGGGATCCCATTCCCGTGTTTCCCCGCTTCCACCAAAGGGCACGGTGTGAGAGAGGTCACCGACCGGCAGAAAATTCACGACCCGCCCGAATTCCTCTGTGAATTGCGGATCGTCAAAGCCACGCGCCAGCGGACGGTAGCTATCCAGCGTGCCAGTACGGTCGTTCAGATATTTGAGTGATACCAGGATACCACCGGCACCCTGGGCCGAATCATAAACGTAGTTTAGATTACCCTTTACCTGTCCGCCGTCATTCAACGGATAGTCGATGTCGCGATAACCCTTGCTTCGGCGGTAATTGCCACCGATGGCCCAACCCAATGTTTCTTCCTCATTATGCGCACCGTAATAGAATTCATATTTTTGGTAGAGATTATCATCACCCTCGATCCCCAGTCGTACCGACGCCAACCCACCCGGATCCGTCAGACCTGTTTTGGAGATGTAATTGAACAGACCCCCCGGTGCATTGGGTCCAGTCACAGCCGCCGAACCACCGCGCACCGCCTGTACTCGCTTGTTCATGGCGTCCGGGCGCAAGAACAGGTCTGGCTGAAAGTTGGAATAGAGGACTGGCGTCACGGGAAGCCCATCTTCCAGCATCTGCGTCCAGTAATAACCGAACGTGCCAGAAGCCGTACCATTGGAGAGACCGCGCGCATAGACGCTGTTCTTCACCTCGCCATTGTCGCTGTTCACCACAACACCGGGGATTTCCGTCAACAGGTCTGCCGCACTGATCGGCACGACTTCCCGGATACGCTCTTCGCCCACTGTGGTAAGGGCAATCGGTGCCTTGGACGCGACTGTATCGCGCAGCACGCCCGTCACCACAATCTCCTCCAGCAATTCCGTAGCAGGCGTCGCCGACGGGGCGGGTGCCGGTGCTGGTGTAGCGGCAGGGGCTGGAGCGGCTTTATTCACGGGTGCAGTGGTCTGCGCCAGAACAGCCGGGCTTGCAGCAAGAATGGCCAGCGTCGACACGGACACAGCCAGACAGGACAGGCGGAAATTCCCCTGGGTCATTGATATCCCTCCCAAAATTCACAGCTTGGACGCTGCTTCGACAAGATTGGTAACGCACCAGCTGATATAACTCAACACAAAACTGGTATCGATCACAGTTTATCTGTGAAGTGATTTCCGGGGCGGTTTTGACGTTAAAGCCAAGAGCCGTGGAACATAGGCTCTTGGTCTTTGCATGTTCCCGCAAGCTCCGGGCGCCGCCATCCGGCGGCTTGGCTTTCGCCGCACGAGCGGCGGGCTGGCGGTCGACAGCCTCCAAACTGCCAAGGGTCAAACCCTCGGCAGTTTGGTATGCAGACCATAAAAAATGGGGAGCGGCTGCGATCGCCGCTCCCCATTTGGGGGCATGTCAACGAGTGGGCAACTCGCCTGCCTCAGGGAAGCTGTGTGGCCTGGGCCGGTTGCGCTTCCCCTGCATTCGTTCCGGGACCGCTGAACGGTGTAAACCGGAACGAGAATCGGGTTGGTTCCAGTCGCGTGCGATATTGCATGTGCGGCTGGCCGTAAACATCCCACGCGGTATCCCCGCCAACACCCCATTGCGCCCCGTCAATTAACAGGGAGCCATCGCCATGGGGGACAATATCGCTGGATTTCCAGGTGCCGGGCGGGCGGCGATACAGGTCGGTATAGGGGAAGGCCAGCGCATTCATCATCAGGGGGCCATCACCGCTGATACGCAGACCCGTTCCCCCGCCGGTCAGTTCCATCCAGCGCACATCCACCTTGTTGCCGGTATCCTGCGGGCGCATGTAGTCATGGTTCTGGTCGGCGATGGCCCCACGCCACAGGCCGATGGCCGCAGATGTCTTGCGGTCGACATAGGTTTCATGCGGGCCGCGCCCATACCATTGCACTGTACTGGTACTGGCTGGAAAGCTGTACCAGAGGCCGACACGCGTCGGTGGCGGCAGATCATCCTTCAGTGGGATCAGTTCCGCCGCCACAGCCAGCGAACCATCCCCCTCCATCGTGTAACGGGCGGTAAAGCTGGCAGCACCGCCGCCCAACCCGTAATCCACCTCCACCACCGCACCTGCCGACGTCTGGCGGGCGTCAATGCGGCGTAGCCAGCGCTGTTCCGTCATTGCCTTCCAGGGTTTTTGCTGGCTCTGTGTCGGGGTGCCCAGGTCATTGTCGGTTTCAGCCCGGAAGAAATTGGGTTGCCCACCCTTGACCAGCACCGCGCCATCCTTGGCATAGCTGACCACCAGACCAGTGGTGCGATCAATGGTCAACACCGCCCCGGCCGCTGACAGGCGGATCTGTTCTGCTTCCTGTTTCAACTGTACCATGCTTGGAACCGACTGATGCGGCATTGCAGGTGAGGAATATAGAGCAAACTGCTCCCACCCCACCCGATAACCCGCTGGCAGCAGCGGCACGGTGCCGACGCGGGTATGGGC
>JAEMSB010000464.1 GCA_016463045.1 Niveispirillum sp. | reverse complement strand
ATGCCCCATGTCGAGACCGTATCGGTCGGCGTCTGGTTCGGCGTCGGCAGCCGGCATGAACCGCTGGCCGCCAACGGGGTGGCGCATCTGGTTGAACATATGCTGTTCAAGGGCACGCCGACCCGCGACGCCTTTGCCATTTCGGCAGAGATCGAGAATGTCGGCGGCCATCTGAACGCCTATACCAGCCGTGAACAGACCTGTTATTACGCCAAGGTCCTGAAGGAGGATCTGGGTCTGGCCCTGGGTATCCTGGCCGACATGGTGCAGAATCCGCTGTTCGATGAGGGCGAGCTGGCCAAGGAACGCCAAGTGATCCTTCAAGAGATCGGTCAGGCGGAGGATACGCCCGACGATATCGTCTATGACCATTTCCTGGCCACCGCCTTCCCGAAACAGCGTCTGGGCCGCCCGGTCCTGGGCACCTCGGACGTGGTGGAAAGTCTGCCGCGCGCTGCCATGGTGGATTATGTGACGGGCCGGTATGTGCCCGCCAACATGGTCGTGGCCGCCGCCGGCAACATCACCCATGAACAGGTCGTGGAACTGGCCGCCCGCCTGTTCACCTATGCCGGTGCGGGGGAGGCGACGGGGGCCGAACAGGCGATCTATCACGGGGGCGAGTTCCGGGAGGATCGCGACCTGGAACAGGTGCATGTGCTGCTAGGCTTTGACGGGGTGTCGAACAACAGCCCCGACCTGTATGCCGCCATGCTGATGTCCACCCTGCTGGGCGGCGGTATGTCGTCCCGCCTGTTTCAGGAAGTGCGCGAAAAGCGCGGGCTGGTCTATTCGGTCCACAGTTTCAACTGGTCCATGGCCGATAGCGGCGTGTTCGGCATCTATGCCGGCACCGGCCCCGACAGCACCGCCGAACTGATCCCCGTGATCTGTGAGGAGGTGTGCAAACTGGCGGGCACCCTGACCAGTGAAGAACTGGTCCGCGCCAAGGCACAGCTGAAGGCCAGTCAGCTGATGGGCCTGGAAAGCACCACCAACCGCGCCGAACAGCTGGGCTCGCAATTGCTGACCTATGGCCGCGTCATCCCGCCCGCCGAAACGGTGGCCAAGCTGGATGCCGTCGATCTGGCCGCCGTCGCCGCCTGTGCGGAACGCATATTCGGCAGCAAGCCGACCCTGACGGCGCTGGGTCCCCTGGACGGTCTGGAAAGCCTGGACAGTGTGACAAGCCGTCTGGCGGCCTGACGCGATCACGCTTAAAGTACCGACCAACAAGAAACCGCGAACCGGGGGGCCAGGAACAGGATGATCCGTTTGATCCCTGACGGTCTGTTGAGCCCCCCGCCCTTGCGTGTTGACGGCCCCAATGTCTTCATCCGTCCGGCACAGCCGCGCGACTGGAAACAATGGGCCGAGATAAGGGAGGCCAGCCGCGAGTTCCTGGTGCCCTGGGAACCGACCTGGCCGCCCGACGCCCTGACCCAGACGGCGTTCAATCGTCGTCTGCGCCGTCAGGCCGCCGAATGGCGCGATGACGAGACGTATAGCTTCCTGACCTTCGAACAGCGCAGCGAACAGGTGGTGGGCGGCATTGGCCTGACCAATGTCCGGCGCGGCGTGGCGCAGATGGGGTCCATGGGCTACTGGGTGGGCCGCCCCTATGCAAGGCGCGGCTATACGTCAGAGGCGGCGCGCCTGATGCTGTCCTTCGCTTTCGGACAGTTGGGCCTGCACCGGGTGGAGGCGGCATGCCTGCCGTCCAACCAGGCCAGCAGCGGCGTGCTGGAAAAAGTCGGCTTTATCAAGGAAGGCTATGCCCGCGCCTATCTGCGTATCAACGACAAATGGGCCGACCACATCCTCTACGCCATCCTGCGCGACGACTGGGCGGCGGGGTTGCATGAGCGGGGGTAGACCTCACGCCGCCACCGCCGTCTCCGACCGGTAGCCTGCGCGCAGCAGGTCGGCCAGACGCCGGCGCAGTTCGGCATTCTCCCGCTCCAACTGTTCCAGGCGGCGGACCATGGCCGGCTTTTCGCCCGCCTGATCCTGGCGCCAGCGGTAATAGGTGACGCGGGTAACGCCCAGTTCACGGGCGATATCCACGATCTTGTAGCCTTCATTCAGCAGCGCATCAGCCAAGGCCAGCTTCTGCTCCACCTCTTCGGCGGTGTAACGACGCTTCAACATGCCCCTACTCCCTGATTGGTGGTTCGTTGAGTTTACGCGACAGCATCCCGCCATTGCCCGGCAACCCAGGTGCCGGTGACGGAGAGGTCCTTGTCCAGCAGCACAATATCCGCCTGCCATCCTGTCTGAAGGCGACCCAAGCGGTGATCCAGATGCAGGAAGCGCGCGGGATAGAGCGACGCCATGCGCAGCGCCTCCTCCACATCCACCCCCATCAACCGGATGGCATTACGCACGGCCTGCGCCATGTCGATATCGGCCCCGGCGAGCGTACCGTCATCGGTGACCAGACGCCCGTCGCGGCGGTGGATGGTCTGTCCATAAAGCTGGAAACTCGTCGCGTCCGTGCCCGTCGGCGGCATCGCGTCGGTAACCAGCATCAAGCCGCCCGGCCCTTTGGCCACCAGCGCCAGACGCAGCATGGCGGGATGCACATGCACCCCATCGGCGATGATGCCGCAGACCGTGTCGCGCGCTGACAGGGCGGCCCCGGCAATGCCGGGTTCACGGTTGGCCAGCGGCGGCATGGCGTTGAACAAATGGGTGAAGCCGGTCAGGCCGGCATCCACCGCCGCCATGGTCTGGGAAAAGCTGGCTGCCGAATGCGCGCCCGCCACGATCACGCCCGCCGCGACCAGCCGCGCAATCTCCGCCGGGGCCACCCGGTCCGGGGCCAGCGACAGCAGCACACGGGCATCATGCGCGCCAAACCGGTCCGGCAGCCCTTCCAGGAAATCCAAATCGCTTTCGCTGGCCGGGCGCACATGGTCCAGATTATGGACACCGCGCCGTTCCGGGGTCAGGAACGGGCCTTCCAGATGCACGCCGATGACACCGGACCCGGCAACGCCACTGGCCGATGCCGCCGCCAGTGCCGCCGCCTGCATCCCCTCCACCGCATCGGTAATGAAGGTGGGCAGCAGGGACGTGGTGCCAAACCGGCGATGGGCGCGCGCAATGGCCAGCGCCGCCTCGCGCGTCGGCGTGTCGTTGAACAGCACCCCGCCGCCGCCATTGACCTGGGTGTCGATGAAACCGGGCGCCAGCAGCATGTCGGACGACAGCCGCCGCACCGCCACGCCGGCGGGGGCCGTGGCACCGGGCGGCAGAACTGCTGCCACCCGTTCCCCCTGGATCAGGAGATCGGCATCAATGGTGCGTGTGCCGGTAAAGACCCGCGCACCGGTCAGCAAGGTGCCTGTCATCACACGGTCTCCGTCACCTTGCGCAGGTTGGCGGGCACATCGGGGTTCAGGCCCCGGCACTGCGACACCGTATGGATGGCCATGTAGAAGCTCTGCACCGCCGCCAGCGGGGCCAGTTCCGGGGCCAGCGCCGGCACCGACGGCAGGGGGATCACGCCCTTCACGCCGTCATCGCTGCTGAATACCGGCGCCCCCAGATCGACACAGCGGGCGATGGCCGCGCGCGTCGCGTCTGCCGTTGCATCATTCTGGTTGATGGCCAGCACGGGGAAGTCAGGGCCGACCAGGGCCAGCGGGCCATGGATCACCTCTGCCGCGCTGAACGCCTCGGCATGAAGACGGCAGGTCTCCTTGCATTTCAGGGCCATTTCCATGATGGCGCCCGTGCCCACGCCGCGCCCGATAATGTACAGGCCAGTCTTGTCCGTCAGGTTCAGCAGGGCCGGCGTCCAGTCCAGTTCCGCCGCCGCCGTCATGGCAGCCGGGGCCTGGCCTGCCGTCTGGCGCAGGCCGTCATCATTCTTCCATTCCGCCACCATTGACAGAAAGGCAAAGCAGGCCGTCAGATAGGAT
>JAEMSB010000463.1 GCA_016463045.1 Niveispirillum sp. | reverse complement strand
GGGCAGGTGCTGCACCCGAACCGGCACCGATCACGCCCAGCAGGGCGCCGACGGCGACATTCGCACCCTCGGCGGCCACGATCTCGGCCAGCGTACCGGCGGCCTGGGCGTTAACCTCCAGGGTGACCTTGTCGGTTTCCAGTTCCACCAGCGGATCATCGACATTGATGGCGTCGCCGACCTTCTTCAGCCAGCGGGCAACCGTCGCTTCCGTGACCGATTCGCCCAGCGTGGGTACCTTGATTTCCGTCGCCATGTTCTGTGGCCTTCGTGTTTGGATGGTCTTTGTCGGGGATGGGGAAGCCGGCGGATCAGACCGTCAGCGCTTCGTCCAGAAGCTTTGCCTGCTCCTGGTTGTGGCGCTTCAGCATGCCGGTGGCGGGGGCTGCCGAATCCGGACGGCCCGCATATTTCGGACGACCCGCCTTGTGGCCGATGCTGGTCAGCACCTTCTCGATACGGCGGTCGACGAACAGCCAGCCACCCTGATTCTCCGATTCCTCCTGACACCAGACGATATCGGCATTCGGGTACTTGGCCAGTTCCAAAGCCAGCGCATCGCCGGGGAACGGATAGAGCTGTTCCAGGCGGACAATGGCAATGTCCTTGATGCCCCGGTTCTCCCGCTCCTGATACAGGTCGTAATAGACCTTGCCGGAGCAGATGACGACGCGGCGGATCTTGTCATTGGCGACCAGATCGACACCGGTTTCATAAAGAACGCGGTGGAAGGTCTGATCGGCGGAGAACATGTCCAGCGGCGAGACGCACAGCTTGTGACGCAGCAGCGACTTCGGCGACATCACGATCAGCGGCTTGCGGAAGTCGCGGCGGATCTGACGGCGCAGCGCGTGGAAATAGTTGGCCGGGGTCGTGATGTTGCAGACCTGCCAGTTATCCTCGGCCGAACCCTGCAGGAACCGCTCCAGACGGGCGGAGCTGTGTTCCGGACCCTGGCCTTCCATGCCGTGCGGCAGCAGCATGACCAGACCGGACATGCGCAGCCACTTCGATTCGGCGGAGCTGATGAACTGATCGATGATGACCTGGGCACCGTTCACGAAATCGCCGAACTGTGCTTCCCAGATGGTCAGCGCATGCGGTTCGGTCAGCGAGAAGCCGTACTCGAAGCCCAGAACGGCGGCTTCGGACAGCGGGCTATCATGGACTTCGAAGCTGGCCTGGGTGCCCGGACGGATATAGTTCAGGGGAACAAACTTGTTCTCGTTCACCTGATCGACCAGCACGCAATGGCGGTGCGAGAAGGTGCCACGACCCACATCCTGGCCCGACAGACGGACCGGATTGCCTTCCAGCAGCAGGGTGCCGAAGGCCAGCGCCTCTGCGGTTGCCCAATCAATGCCTTCGCCAGACAGGATGGCTTCCTGCTTGGCCTTCAGCTGACGGGCGACCTTGGAATTGACGTTGAAGTCATCCGGCGTCTTGCACAGCGCCAGACCCACTTCCTTCAGCACGTCCAGGCCGACGGCAGTGGTGCCGCGCGCCACATCGGCGGGCGCCGGGGTCAGGCCCGACCACTTGCCTTCCAGCCAGTCAGCCTTGTTGGGCTTGTAGGAGGTGGCGGCCTGGAATTCCTGCTCCATCTGGGCATTGAATTCGGCGACATAGCCCTCGCCCTCGGCCTGGGTGATCACGCCTTCATTCACCAGCTGCTGCGCATAGAGCGCGCGGGTGGTGGTCTGCTTGGCGATGGTCTTGTACATCAGCGGCTGGGTGAATGCCGGCTCGTCGCCTTCATTATGGCCCTGGCGGCGATAGCAGACGATATCGACCACGACATCCTTCAGGAACTTCTGACGGAATTCGATGGCGATGCGGCTGACATGGATGACGGCTTCGGGATCGTCGCCGTTGACATGGAAGATCGGGGCCTGGATCGACTTGGCCACTTCCGTCGGGTACGGGCCGGAACGGCTGTACTGCGGGGCGGTGGTGAAGCCGATCTGATTGTTGATGATGAAGTGGATGATGCCGCCGGTGCGGTACCCCTTCAGTTCAGACAGCAGCAGCGTTTCCGGCACCAGACCCTGGCCCGCGAAGGCCGCGTCGCCATGCAGCAGCACGCCCAGCACATTGGAACGGCTTTCGTCCGACGGCGGCACCTGACCGGAGATCTGGCACTGCTTGGCGCGCACGCGGCCACACACGACCGGGTTCACGACTTCCAGATGCGACGGGTTGGGCGACAGGGACAGATGGATGGTGTTGCCATCGAAATCACGGTCGCTGGAGGTACCCATATGGTACTTCACGTCGCCGGAGCCCTGCACGTCCTCGGGGTTGGCGGGGTTGCCCTGGAACTCGCTGAAGATGGCCTTGAAGGGCTTGCCCATGACATTGGCCAGCACGTTCAGGCGGCCGCGATGGGCCATGCCCAGCACGATCTCCTTCAGGCCCATCTGGCCGCCGCGCTTCATCACCTGCTCGATGGCCGGGACCAGCACTTCGCCGCCTTCCAGGCCGAAGCGCTTGGTGCCCGTCCACTTCACCTGGCAGAAGCGCTCAAACCCTTCGGCTGCCGTCAGGCGCTGCAGGATGGCCTTCTTACCATTGACGGTGAAGTCGGTCTGGTTGCGGATGCCCTCGATGCGCTCCTGGATCCAGGCCTTCTGCTCCGGGTCCTGGATATGCATGAACTCCACGCCGATGGAGCCGCAATAGGTGCGCTGTACCGCATCAACGATCTGGCGCAGGGTGGCGGTTTCCATCCCCAGCACATTGTTGATGAAGATCGGGCGGTCCAGATCGGCCTCGGTGAAGCCGTAATGGCGGTAATCCAGCTCCGCATGCTCGGCCCGCTTGTCCATGCCCAGCGGGTCCAGCTTGGCCAGCAGATGGCCGCGGACGCGGTAGTTGCGGATCAGCATGAGAGCACGCAGGCTGTCCAGCTGGGCGGCGCGCACCTGTTCAGCGGTGAAACCCTGCACCACGGGCGCCGCAGCGGCCGGGGTCGGGGCAGCCTTGTCACCCTTGGCCGTCTTGGCCGGGGGCGGGGCGTCCGGGTCGGCGGCCCCGATCACCTTGGCGGTGGCTTTCGCCCACGACGCGCCGTTCAGTTCGGCCAGGATGGCGTGACCGTCATCGCCCATTTCGGCGAAGAAGGACTGCCAGCTGGCATCGACCGAGGACGGGTCCTGCCGGTAACGGGCGTAAAGTTCCGCGATGAAGGTGCCGTTGGCGCCGAAGAGGAAGGACAGGCGCTCGCTCGGGGCTTGATCGTAGGGGGCCATTTGGGGTTCCGGTCGGAAAGGCCGCGGCGTTGGATCGCCGGGGCCGGGTGCAAAGGCTTGATAATCCGCGACGGTTTTACGTCAGTGCATCGGTGTCATCAACATGCAGGTCTGCCGTGGCAGCCTTTTGCCGTGAGCACGGGTAGCATGACCATCCAGACAAAGGTCGATTGAAAACAGACCATTCGTGCTAAAGATGGTATCGACCGGTGCCAAATCCAGGGAAAGTCAGGGAAAAATCGCCGATGAGCCGTCAGCCCCGCGCCGAACTCGCCAAAGCCGTCCTGCATGAGGCGCGCAAGCTGGTCGCCGATCACGGGCTCTCGGCCCTCACGGCACGCACCCTGGCACAGGCCGTTGGTTGTTCGGTTGGCACATTGTACAACCTCTATCCGAATCTGGATACGGTTCGCCTCCACCTGAACGCAGAGCTGCTGGACCGGTTACAGGTGGTGATGGCGGCGGCGGACGAGGCGGTGGCCGCCGACGCGGCGGTGGAGACGCGGCTGCTGGCCCTGGCCAAGGCCTATCTCAGCTTCGCGCGATCCAACCTGAACCTGTTCCAGACCCTGATCGATAATCGCCCGCCGGTCCTGACCGAACCGCTGCCCGACTGGCTGCTGGAACGCATCGTCCGCCTGCGCCGGGGGATCGAGATGGCCGTGGCCCCCCTGATCCCCCATGCC
>JAEMSB010000462.1 GCA_016463045.1 Niveispirillum sp. | reverse complement strand
GGATGAAGGTGGAGCGGGAGCGCGGGATTTCGGTCACGGCGTCGGTGATGAATTTCGACTATGCCGACCGCACCTTCAATCTGGTCGACACACCAGGCCACGAAGACTTTTCCGAGGATACGTACCGCACCCTGACCGCCGTCGACAGCGCCGTGATGGTGATCGACGGGGCCAAGGGTATCGAGGCCCAGACGCGCAAACTGTTCGAGGTTTGCCGCATGCGCGACGTGCCCATCATCACCTTTGTGAACAAGATGGACCGCGAGGCACGCGACCCGTTCGATCTGATGGACGAGGTGGAGCGCGACCTGCAATTGGAGGTCACCCCCGCTTCCTGGCCCATTGGCTCAGGCTCGGATTTCCGGGGCTGTTATGACCTGATCCGCGACCGGCTGATCCTGATGGATCGCCGTTCGGGCGATGTGGCGACCGATGGTGTGGAATGCAACGGCATCGACGATCCCAAGATCGACCAGATGCTACCCGCCGATCAGGCCGCCAAGCTTCGCGAGGATGTGGCCATGGTGCGGGAGCTGTGCCCGCCCTTCAATCTGGAAACCTATCGCGAAGGTCACCAGACGCCCGTGTTCTTCGGCTCCGCCATCAATAATTTCGGCGTGCGTGAGCTGCTGCTGGGTCTGGCCGCCTATGCCCCGCCGCCGCGTCATCAAAAGGCCGATGGCCGCATGGTGGAACCGGACGAGGGCAAGGTGACGGGCTTCGTGTTCAAGGTCCAGGCCAACATGGACCCCAACCACCGCGACCGTATCGCCTTCTTCCGTCTCTGCTCCGGCCATTTCAAGCGCGGGACCAAGCTGAAGCATATGCGCAGCGGCAAGATCCTGGCCGTGAACAATGCGGTTCTGTTCCTGGCCCGCGACCGCGAACTGGCCGAAGACGCTTTCCCCGGCGACATCATCGGCATCCCCAACCATGGCACCCTGCGCATCGGCGACACGCTGACCGAGGGCGAGGAACTGCGCTACACCGGCGTGCCCAGCTTCGCACCCGAACTGTTGCAGCGTGTGCGCCTGGATGATCCGATGAAGGTGAAGCATCTGCGCAAGGCGCTGGAGCATTTCGCCGAAGAAGGGGCGTCGCAGGTCTTCAAGCCCATCGTCGGCGCCGACTGGGTCGTGGGCGTGGTCGGTCAGCTGCAGTTCGAAGTGCTGGCGGCCCGTATCGAGGCCGAATATGGCATGAAGGCCCGTTTCGAGACGGCGGGCTATGACGCCGCCCGCTGGGTTGAAAGCGATGATCCCGTGGCGCTGAAGAACTTCATCGACAGCCGCCGCGCCGATCTGGCCGAGGATCATGACGGCGCGCTGGTCTATCTGGCCCGCAATGGCTGGCAGTTGAACCGCGCGCAGGAGGATTTCCCGGCCCTGCGGTTCCTGAAGACGCGTGAGCAGAACAAGAGCGTGACAACAGTGGCGGCCTGACGGGGCCGCCACCTATCCGCGCGGCTAAATCACGCCGACCAGATACAGAATGATGATGACGGGGATCGGAATCCCGAGGGCCCAAAGCAGAATGCCGCGCATGTTCTTTCTCCTCTGACCGTGGGGTTCATGGAGAGGGAACAGCGTTACAGTGCGGATGGTTCCGCCTCACCGTGCGGCAATCGCCACCGTGATCGTGTCGGCATAGGTGCCGCCGATGGCCTGGGGGTTGGCGGGGATGTTCACCCTGAAGCTTTTGGTGGACACCGTCTTCTTGGCGCTGGTCCGTGTCAGGACGACCGGGTTGGCCAGCGATTTCACGCCCGAATTGTCATATTGCACCGTATAGGCGGCGCGTGCGCCGGTGGCGTTCACCAGGGCGCCGGCATTGGCGGACGAGATGGTGACGGTAAAGCCGTTGCCACGGTTGCACTTTTCACCCACGGTGCCGATGGTCAGATTGCTGGTGCCTTTGACCAGATCGACGCTGCTGGTGTTTGTCTGATTGATCTGCACGAAGCAGATAGTTTCCATGGTGCCACGCAGGCCGATGCTGCCATTGGACTGCGCCAGCACCGGAAGGGCGCTGGAGGCCAAAAGCAGGGTGGCGGCCAACGCCGCGCATGCGTGGTCTTTGCGGACCATGGTGACAACCTCGGTTCTGGCCTTGGGGCCTTGCAATGCCGGCTGATGCCGGTCGTTCCTGTACTAAAGCAAAACTGATTCCAGGTGGTTGAGGGCGTCTGTGGTAGATTTTCGTTGCACTATGCAATGATTGAGTGGTTTGGAGGAATCTGCAATTGCATTGTGCAAAGTGTTCAGTTTTGCATAATGCAATAAACAAGACACTTTCCCATCGTTCCGCAATCCGTTATGACAAGGTTGTCACATAGCTGGGCGATAGAATGATCCGGCGGGTGAAGCTGGGAGGATAGATCATGGCCCCTACGCGTCGTGCGGCATTGGGGATGCTGGCTGCCGCCGCATCCGCCCCCCTGGCCCCGTCCTGGGCGTCCAGCCCGCCGCCCTGGCATTCGTTGATCCCGCCTGCTGCCACCCCGGATGGTTCCATTCACGGCTGGCGCCCGCTGGGTGGACGGGCCAGCTACCGACTGGACGCAGGGGAGATTGTCGGGACATCGGTGGAGAAATCGCCCAACAGTTTCCTGTGCAGCGAGGAACTGTTCGGCGATTTCATCCTGGAATTCGAGGTGAAGACCGATCCGCGCCTGAATACCGGTGTGATGATCCGGGCAGAGTCCAAGCCCGATTATCGCAACGGCGTCGTCCATGGCTATCAGGTGGAAATCGACCATGCCGCCCGCCGCTGGACGGGCGGGCTGTATGATGAACAGCGCCGGCTGTGGCTGGCGACACCGGCCCACCGGCCTGAAACCCAGGCCAGCTTCAAATCCGGCGACTGGAACCATCTGCGGGTGGAGGCGGTGGGGACGCGTTTTCGCACCTGGCTGAACGGTCTGCCTGCCATCGTCATGGTCGATGACATGACGCCGCGCGGCTTTATCGGGTTGCAGGTGCATGATGTCGGCCCCGATCCTGCCAATGCCGGGCTGGAGGTGCGGTTCCGCAACCTGCGCATTATCACCGACGATCCTGCCCGCTATATGCGCAGGCCGCTGGACGTGACGGATGAGCAGGACTTCATCGCCAACCATATCAGCGCTGAACGCGCTGCCCTGGGCTGGCGTCTGCTGTGGAATGGGCAGGATGCGGCGGGATGGTCCGGCCTGTCGGCCACCGGCTGGCGGATCAGTGACGGGGTGATCACCCGCGACGGCGCCGCCACCCCGCTGGTCACCGCCGACCAGTTTGCGGATTTCGATCTGGAACTGGATGTGCGCGCGACCGATGGGGCCGATGGCACCGTCACCTATCTGGGCAGTGCCGATTATCGCGTGGCACAGGGGCCGCAGGGGCAGGGGGATGCCGCCAGCGGCACCCTGATCGGCAAGGTTCCGGCCCGCAACCTCACCGATCCCAATCCTGACAAGCCATCGATGAAGCCTGCCGGCCACTGGAACCGCGTCCGTATCCTGGCGCGCGGTGACCGGATCGAACATTGGCTGAATGGATCAAAGCTGGTGGAGGGCAGCCGCGCGGCCCTGGGCCTGCCGCCATCGGGCCCTATCCTGCTGCGCCCCGGCAAGGACCGTCTGGAATTCCGTTCCGTCCGTATCCGTCCCCTGTAAGGAACGCTGCATATGAACCGGCGACAGGCCCTGCTGGCCGCCATCACGCTGTTGGGCGGCACCTTCCTGGACGGTGCGCTTCCCGTCTGGGCCTATGAGGGGACGAGGGGGGCCAAGGGCCAGCCGGGCCGTTTCTTCAATGCCAGCGAAATGGCGCTGCTGGCCGATGTGGCGGAGATCATGATCCCCGCCACGGATACGCCCGGCGCCATGGCGGCCAATGTCCATGGCGTTGTCGATGGGCTGATGCTGGATTGGGCGGTGCCGGCGACGCGGGCGGCCCGCTCGGGGTCGGGGACGTAGGAGGTCAGG
>JAEMSB010000461.1 GCA_016463045.1 Niveispirillum sp. | reverse complement strand
GGACTATGTCGCGGGGCTGGAGGCGCAGAAGAACTTCCTGCGCGACTGGGGTTTCCTGGCGGGTGATTTCGACATCCAGGATTGGATTGTCGAGGGGCCGCTGGCGGAGGCCGAACGCTTGGTCGCGCGGGCCGTGGCGGCGGAGTGACGTAGGTCAGGTCGAGGCGGAGCCGAGCCCTGACAGCATTGGATTGAAAGCCTGATCCCGCCGCTGCTGCCTGACAGCCTGCGCGACTTTGTCGATCTGGTGATCCCGCACCTGCAACGGCGCGGCATTTTCCGGACCGAGTACGAAGGCGCCACCCTGCGCGAGCACCTGAACCTGCCGCGCCCCGCCAATCCCCACACGGGCCGCGCTGTCGCGGCCGAGTGATCTTTTCCCGAAAGGAGTTCTGCCATGTCCAACACCCTGACCGATGTCGAACTGTCCGAATATGTGGCCCAGGCCAAGACGGATGCCGCCTTTGCCTTTGAGTTCCTGAAGGAAAGCGGCACTTTGACCGCCAGCCTGATCTTCAACATCGCGCACCGCATTCCGGGCCATGACACGCTGCTGTCGGTGCGGTTTCCGTCGCCCTGGACGCGCGATAAAGAGGTGAAGATCAGCATCTCCAAATTCTCCGACCATAAGGATCATATCCTGTCGGAGGAGCGGCTGGAGGCCGATACGCTGATCCATGCCCATACGCCGCATCTGGCGGCGTGGTCGCTGTCGCACAAGCCGTTCCCGATCCTGTATGTCGCGGCCCAGCGCCATCTGCTGGCCCGTGAAATCCCCAACCATCTGGAACGGACGCGCACGGTTCTGGATGTGGTGCGCGAACGGCTGGACAAGCACCCGGAACTGGCCCCGCCGCCGGCCCTGCTGGAAAGCAATGGCGGCGCCAATTTCTGGGGCAAGGGCATCCTGAAGACCGCGCAGTTGATCCTGCTGATCGAAGAGAGCGCGCGGTTGCAGGCCATTGCCGCGCAGATCGGCGGCGCGCAGGTCTATACGCCGGGTGCCCTGGACCTTCAGTGGAAGCGCACCGGCCTTCTGGAACGCGCCCGCGCGTTTGCCGGTGATTACGCGCCGGCTTAACCGGCGTTGGCCGTAGGTCGGGGTGAGCGGATGCGAACCCTGACCTCCCCCGCACTGTCGCTTGTCGGGGTTCACTACCGCTCACCCCGACCTACGAGTAGCCCACCATGTGGCCCTATATCATCAAGCGCCTGTTCATCATGATCCCCACCCTGCTGGGCGTGCTGACCTTCACCTTTCTGGTGACGCAGTTCGTGCCCGGCGGGCCCGTGGAACATGCGCTGGGTGAGATGGACCATGCCTCGGCGCGCGGCGGTGCCGAGGGCGGACCGGCGGAAGGTGGTTGGACCTATAGCGGGCGCAAGGGCATTGACGCCGCCCAGGTGGAGCAACTGACCCAGCTTTACGGTTTCGACAAGCCGCCGCTTGAACGCTACGCCATGATGGTGGGCAATTTTCTGCGGTTTGACCTGGGCGACAGCTATTTCCGCAATGAAACTGTGGCTAGCCTGATCCAGTCGAAGCTGGGCGTGTCGGTGGCGCTGGGCACCTGGACCTTCATCCTGACCTATCTGATCTCCATCCCGCTGGGGGTGGCCAAGGCGGTCAGGGCGGGGTCGCGCTTCGATGTGGCGACGACGGTGCTGGTGCTGTTCGGCTATGCCGTGCCGGGCTTCGTGCTTGGTGTGCTGCTGATCGTGCTGTTCGGGGGTGGGTCCTTCTGGGACATTTTCCCCTTGCGCGGGCTGGTGTCGGAAAACTGGGATCAGCTGTCGCCCGGTGCCAAGGTGCTGGACTATCTCTGGCATGTCACCTTGCCGGTGACGGCGTCGGTCGTGTCCAATTTCGCCATCAAGACCTTGATGACGAAGAACACCTTTCTGGACGAGCTGGGTAAGCAATACGTCCTGACGGCGCGGGCCAAGGGTCTGTCGGAACGGCGCATCCTGTGGAAACATGTGATGCGCAATGCCCTGTTGCCGATGATCACGGCCTTTCCCATCACCTTCATCTCTGCGTTTTTCACGGGCAGCCTGCTGATCGAAAGCCTGTTCTCCCTCGATGGGTTGGGTCTGCTCTCCTATGAATCCATTGTCAGCCGGGATTTCCCCGTGGTGCTGGGTGCCCTCTACCTGTTCACGCTGGTGGGGCTGATCATCAAGCTGCTGGGCGATATCGCCTATGTGCTGGCCGATCCCCGCATCAAATACGACGCCCAGGAGGCTTGAGCGATGAGCGTGCCCGACATCAACCTGTCGCCGGTGACAACGGCCCCCTTGTTCGGGGAGGGCCGCCTGCGCCCCGCCTTTGATACGCGCGCCCGCCCGGCCACCTGGTGGCAGGCGTTCCGTCGCCATCGCCTGGGCTATGTCAGTCTGATCATCTTCGCCAGCCTCTATGCCATCAGCCTGTGTGCGGAGCTGGTGTCGAACAACAAGCCGCTGGTCGTTTACTATGGCGGGGAGTTCTATTTTCCGCTGGTCCGGGATTACCCGGAAGCGACCTTTGGCGGCAATCTGCCGATCACCACCGACTATTTGGACCCCTATATCCGTGACCGGCTGAACAGCGACGGCAATTTCGCGCTTTATTCGCCCAACCCGTTCGGCTTTGACACGCTGGCCTATTATTCCCCCGCCATCCATCATCCGGGTGCGCCCAATGACCAGAATGTGCTGGGCACCGATCCTGTCGGCTATGATGTGCTGGCCCGTCTGATCTATGGGTTTCGGATTTCGGTGACGTTTGCGCTCGCCCTGACCCTGTTCGGGACGGCGCTGGGCATCCTGATCGGGGCCATCCAGGGTTATTTCGCGGGTAAGATCGACCTGCTCGCCCAGCGCCTGATCGAGATCTGGGGGGCCATGCCGGAGCTTTATCTGCTGATCATCTTCGCCAGCCTGTTCCAGCAGAGTTTCCTGATGCTGTTCGCGCTGATGACGTTGTTCGGGTGGGTGCATGTGTCGGACTATGTGCGCGCAGAGTTCCTGCGCAACCGACAGCTTGAATATGTCAAGGCGGCCCGCGCACTGGGCCTGTCCAGTTGGCAGATCATGTTCCGTCATGTCCTGCCCAACAGCCTGACGCCGGTCATCACCTATCTGCCGTTTCGCATGTCGGCGGGCATCATGGCGCTGGCCAGCCTGGATTTCTTAGGGCTTGGCGTTACCAATGCCCCCTCGCTGGGCCGCCTCTTGTTACAGGGCAAGGAGAATTTGGACGCCTGGTGGATTTCGCTGTCGGCCTTCACGGTGCTGGTCGGCACCATGCTGCTGCTGACCTTCATCGGGGAGGCGTTGCGCGCAGCCCTCAATACACATGCGCGCGGTCGGGGTGGTGTGTGATGAGCACACCCTTGCTGTCGCTGACCGACGTTACCATCAGCTTTGGCTCCAAGCCTGCGGTGGAGGGGCTGTCTCTGGAGGTGTATCCGGGGGAACGGCTGGCGCTGGTCGGGGAAAGCGGGTCGGGCAAGACCGTCACGGCCCTGTCGGTCCTGCGCCTTGCCGCCCATGCCACCATCGGCGGGTCGATCCGGCTGGAGGGGCAGGAGCTTCTGACCAAGTCGGAAACGGAGATCAGGCAGATCCGGGGCGGTGATGTCGCCATGATCTTTCAGGAGCCGATGACAGCCCTGAACCCGCTATTCACCATCGGCAGCCAGATCGTGGAGACGCTGACCCTGCATGAAGGCCTGTCGCCACAGCAGGCGCGCGTCAAGGCCATCCAACTGCTGGCCCGCACCGGCGTGCGCGAGCCGGATCGGCGTATCGACAGCTATCCGCACCAGCTTTCCGGCGGGCAGCGGCAGCGCGCGATGATCGCCATGGCATTGGCCTGTCGACCCAAACTGCTGATCGCCGATGAGCCGACCACGGCGCTGGACGCCACGGTGCGGGCGCGCATCGTCAAACTGCTGCTGGATTTGCAGGCGGAGGAGGCGGCCAAGGGGCGGCCCATGGCCATCC
>JAEMSB010000460.1 GCA_016463045.1 Niveispirillum sp. | reverse complement strand
GCCGCCGGATGGCGGCGCCCGGCGCCTGAGGGCAATATGAGGACTCAGGGCCAGTCGAGAAGGGTGACCCCTTCCAGCACTTCCAGCCCCGACAAATCATTCAGCAGGGCCGCCGGCTGCACCCACCAACCGGGACGAATCCCGCCGATCAGTTCAGCCGCCGCCACGGCATGGTCGAAATCGACATAAAGCCCGAAACAGGTGGCCCCGCTGCCCGACATGCGCGACAAGAGGCATCCCGCCGTCGAATCGAGGGCCGCCAGCACCTGGGTGATGACGGGGCTCAACCGCGCGGCGGGCGGGGTCAGGTCATTGCGCCGCCCCTCCTTCAGCAGGGCCGCCAGTTCACGGACATCCGTAAAGGATGTGGTCAGCCGGGCGGGTTCTGAAAAGGCCCCATCGCGTGCTTCGAACACAGCCGGCGTCGGCATGGAGATGCCGGGATTGACCAGAACGACCCAGCAATCCTCCGGCAAGTCGGGGGCGGACGACAGGTCGGTGCCTGTGCCCGCAAAATAGCTGGTCCGCGACCCGACGCAGACGGGCACGTCCGCCCCCAGCTTCGCCGCCAGTTCCGTGACCGCCGGATGGTCCAGCGGCACATCCCACAGGGCGCACAGCGCGCGCAAGGTGGCCGCCGCATCCGCTGACCCGCCGCCAATCCCCGATGCCAGCGGCAGGTTCTTGGTCAGCTTCACCGTCACATGCGGCTTGCGGCCCAGCGCCTCGGCCAGCCGGAACACGGCCTTGGTCACCAGATTGCTTTCCGTATCCTCCATCAGCAGGGGCAGCGAATGCGGGCCGTGCAGTTGCAGGCTGAAATAGGGGGTGCTTTCCACCTCCACCAGATCATGGGCGCTGGCAAAGGCCACCAGACTGTCCAGCAGGTGATAGCCGTCTTCCCGCCGGCCCAGCACATGCAGATACAGGTTCAACTTGGCAGCGGCATAGGCACGGATGGCGGTCATGGGGCGGCGTCCGAAGGTTGCGGCCGTTGCATTCTGGCAGAGGCCGCGAAATGAAACCACCCCGTTACAATTTTCCGCCGGGCGGGTCGGCGGGCACATCTTATAAAGGTCTGCACAAATGGCCGGCGCATGGTCGCGACACGGCCCCCCGAACGGACAGGGACAGCATGACACAGCATCATCACCGCCCGCATTTCGCCCGCCGCCTGCTGGGTGCATCCGCCATCGCACTGGCCGCCGCCCTGGCGCCGCTCGCCAGCGCTGCTGCACAGCAGGCCGCCCCGGCCAGCACCGAGGCGCCGGCCAAGACCGACCCGCGCTATGTCTGGGACCTGACGCCGATCTTCAAGGATGACGCATCCTGGGACGCGGCGCGCAAGCAGGCGCTGGCCGACCTGCCCTCGCTGGACGCGCTGAAAGGTACGCTGGGCAAGGATGCCGCGACCCTGCGCGCCGCCATGGACCGCATGTCCAAGGTCGGGCACGATGTGGAACGCGTGCTGGTCTATGCCTACCTGCAATATTCCACCGATACAAAGAACAATGAGTATCAGGAACGCTGGAGCCTGGCGCAGGCCCTATCGGCACAGGCGCAGGCCGCCACCGCCTGGGTCTCGCCCGAGGTGCAGGGGGTTGGTGCCGATAAGATCGCCAGCTTCATCAAGGCCGATACCGGCCTCACCAAGCATGCCTTCCGCCTGAACGATATCCTGCGCCTGAAGGCCCATACCCTGACGCCGGAAACCGAAGCGGCCCTGGCGGCCCTGGGCCCCGTTCTGGGATCGGCCAGCAACACCTATTCGGCACTGGCCAATGCCGATATCGACTGGCCGGAGATCACCCTGCCCGATGGCACCAAGCGCAAGGTGAACCAGTCCGCCTACCAGTCGCTGCGCCAGAATGAAGACCGGGCCGTCCGCAAGCTGGTGTTCGACACGTTCTGGACCAAGTTCGGCCAGTACGCGACCACGATGGGCAATACGCTGGGTGCCGCTGTCCAGACCGGGACCATCGATGCCAAGCTGCGCGGTTATCCCACCGCCGTTGCCGCGTCGCTGTCCAACAATGACATCCCGGAAAGCGTCTACCGCACCCTGGTGGCGGAGGCGAACAAGGGCCTGCCGACCCTGCACCGCTATTTCAAGCTGCGGCAGAAGATGCTGAAGCTGCCGGACCTGTATTATTACGACATCTATCCGTCGCTGATCAGCCTGGACAAGAAGTTCACGCTGGACGAATCGAGGACGCTGACCCTGGCCGCGGTCAAGCCGCTGGGCAAGGAATATGGTGACATGCTAGCGGCCCTGACGGCCAAGCGGACCATGCATGTCTATCCGTCCGAAGGGAAGGACAGCGGCGCCTATCACTGGGGCAGCTATGGGCTGGACCCGTATATCTTCCTGAACCACCAGGACGATTATAACTCCATGTCCACCTATGCCCATGAATGGGGCCATGGCATGCATTCGGCCCTGGCGTCGAAGAATCAGCCCTATGAGCTGGCCAATTACTCCTTGTTCATGGCGGAAATCGCGTCGACCACGAACGAGATGCTGCTGACCGACTATCTGGTGTCCAAGGCCAAGACCAAGGAAGAGAAGCTGTTCTATCTGGGCCAGTCGCTGGAAGGACTGCGCGGCACCTTCTTCCGCCAGACCATGTTCGCAGAGTTTGAACTGGCCACCCATGATGCCGTGGAACGGGGTGAGGCGCTATCCGGGTCCAAGATGAAAGACATCTATTGCGGCCTGCTGAAGAAGTATCATGGCGACGCCGAAGGCGTGATGAAGATCGATGAGAAGTACTGCGCGGAATGGGCCTTCATCCCGCATTTCTATCGCCCCTTCTATGTGTTCCAGTACGCCACTTCGATCTCTGCCGGCACCTATTTCGCCGAACAGATTTCCAAGGGCGGCGCCAAGGCGCGTGACAATTACCTGAACGTGCTGAAGGCCGGCGGGTCGGAATATCCCTATCCGCTTTTGAAGAAGGCAGGCCTGGATATGGCCACCTCCGCCCCGTATCAGGCCCTGGTGCGCCGCATGGACGCCACCATCGACCAGATGGAAAAGCTGCTGGCGGAGTAAGGTGCAGGCGGGGTGCCGGTACCTATGGTGCCAGCACCCCGCCCACAATCCCGGCCAGGACGACATAACGCGCGGCTTTGCCCAGCGTCACCAGCGGCAGGAAAACCCGCAGCCGCACGCCCAGCGTCCCCGCCGCGACCGTCAGCGGATCGCCGATCACCGGCACCCAAGAGAACAGAAGCGTCCAGGCGCCATAGCGGGCGAATACCCCCTCCGCCCGCGCCAGCTGCGCCGCCGTCACGGGAAACCAGCGCCGGCCCACGAACCGACGCAGCCAGCGGCCCAGCATCCAGTTGATCAGGGACCCCAGCACATTGCCCAGGGTGGCCACCGCCACCAGCGCCCCGGCAGGCCGCGTCCCATCGGCCAGCAGCGCCACCAACGCCAGCTCCGACCCGCCCGGCAGCAATGTCGCCGCCGCCATGGACAGGAAGAACAGGCTCCAATAGGCGGGATCGGTGAGCATGTAGCCTTGGGCGACGGGTTGCCGGGGCTTTGTTCTATCGGTCAGGGGGGGCGCTGCCAATGCGGCATTGCTTGCCGAGATCGGGCGGTCACGTTAGGCTAACTTCGCAAATGCAGGTGAATTGGAATGCCCCGGTATAGCGTTCTCGACCGCAATCTATCCGCAAGTATCCAGGCCGCCCTTGATGAGGGTGACCGGACCGGACCTGTGCCCGTCAGTGACGTGCGCGCCATCCTGACGGCGCTGGAGCAGGAATGGGAAGCGGAGGCTCTGGTCAATGCCAGGGTTGACCGGCTGTCCCATCTGGATACGCCACCTGCTCGCAATGGCTGATCAAGACAGCGCTTTACCTTCCAATCTCCTGCCCCAAGCGCTTCGCGATCTGGTTTTGATACTGCGATCAAGTGCCAGGGCGTTCGGGCCCATCGTGGCGAGACGGAGCTTGGCCCGCCTTACGCGCCGTTGCAGAG
>JAEMSB010000459.1 GCA_016463045.1 Niveispirillum sp. | reverse complement strand
TCCTGCGCTTCGGCGACCGCGTGCGGATCGAGATGAAGGACAAGAATGGGCGTTCCGTGTTCGGGGCCATCGACCAGAAGGTCGCCAAGTACGAGGGCTAGAGCGGCTTGCCGGAAGCCGCTCCGGCGGCGACTGCCGCCGCGCGGCACGTGCCGCGTGAGCCAAGCCGCGGATGCGGCGCCGGCGACTGAGGCAACTTTGTTAAAGCCCGCGCAAGCCCCCACTGGCCCGGATTACCTCGCCTGTGATCCAGGCCGCATCGGGACCAGCCAACCAAGCGACCACGGCGGCGATGTCGTCAGGTTCGCCAATACGGCCCAGGGCGGTACGCTTGGTAATCTCGCCTTCTCGCGACCGGTCGCCGGCCTTGAACCGGTCGGTGGCCGTCACGCCGGGGGCGACCGTGTTGATATTGATGCCCAGTGGCCCCAGCTCCTGCGCCAGGACACCCGTCATGGCATGCACGGCCCCCTTGGACGCGGCATAGACGGAACGGAGGCCCACGGGCATGTCGGTGATGACGCTACCGATATTGATGATCCGCCCGCCGGTCTTCATGGCCCGCGCCGCCTCCCGCGCCATCAGCAGGGGCGTGGCGGCATTGACAGCCAGGACCTGCGCCAGTTCCAGCGAGTTGATCTCCGCAATGGGCGCGAAACGGCCCGTGCCGGCATTATTGACCAGGATATGGGGCACACCTAACGCTGCCGACACAGCGGCGAACAGGGCCACTGCCCCGCCCCGGTCCGACAGGTCGGCAAGGTCGGCCTGGAAGGCCTGCGCCCTGACGCCATATTCCCTGCCACAGCGTTCGGCCAGGTCCTCGGCCGATTGCCGGTGGGACCCGTAATGGACCGCCACGTCGGCCCCGTCCCGGGCCAGCCGTTCGGCGATGGCCGCACCGATGCCGCGGGACGCGCCCGTGACCAATGCTATCCTGCCTTCCAACGGACGGGCCATGGCCCCACTCCCTGTCTTTGAAACCCCTGGCCGGTGATACCACGAAGATGCAGCTTCACACCTATTTCCGATCCTCCGCCGCAACCCGTGTCCGCATCGCGCTGGCACTGAAAGGCATTGCCTGGGACGCGGCCTATGTCCACCTGCTGCGGGATGGCGGGCAACAGAAGGCGCCCTCTTACCGCGCCGTCAACCCGCAGGGGCTGGTGCCGACCCTGGTGGATGGCGACGCGATAATCCCACAATCGCTGGCCATCCTGGAATATCTGGAGGAACGGCACCCGACACCGGCGCTGCTGCCGGCCGATCCAGCGGCGCGAGCCAGGGCGCGCGCCATGGCGCTGGCGGTGGTGGCAGATATCCACCCGCTCAACAATCTGCGCGTCCTGACCTATCTGCGCGGCACCCTGGGTCAGGGGGAGGAGGCCGTGAAGGCCTGGATCGCACATTGGACGGCGGAAGGGTTCGCAGCCCTGGAGCAGATGGTGGAGGGGCCAGACTTCTGCATTGGCGGGGCGCCCAGCTTTGCCGACCTGTGCCTGGTGCCGCAGATGTTCAACGCACGGCGATTCGGCGTCGACCTGACGCCCTACCCCAGACTGGTCGCCATCGACGCCCATTGCCAGACACTGGCCGCATTTCAGGTGGCAGCACCGGGGCAGCAGGGGGATGCGGAATAACAAAAAGCCCCTTCCGATTCAGCCGGAAGGGGCCTGTCCATATGGACTAACCTGCGCCTTACCGCACGGGCTCGTCGGACACCTGTACCGCCAGCTTGCCGGTATTGCCGCCCGTGAACAGCTTGTCGAAGCTGGTCAGGGTGTTCTCCAGGCCCTGGTCCAGTTCCACCTTCCACTTGATCTGGCCGGCGGCCAGCCAGGGGCCCATTTCGGCGTACATTTCCGCCATACGGGGGGCGTAATCCAGGACCAGGAAGCCCTCCATCCGCGCACGGCGGCTGACCAGGACGGACAGGTTGCGCGGGCCCGGCGGCGGCTCGGTGGAGTTATACTGGCTGATGGCACCGCAGAAAGGTATACGGCCCTTGACGTTCAGCAGGCTCAACGCCACCTCGGTGATCTCGCCGCCCACATTCTCGAAATAGATATCGACGCCATCGGGCACGGCGTTCTTCAGGGCCTTCTGCCAGCCCTTCTCCTTGTAGTTCACGGCAGCGTCATAACCCAATTCGCCTGTCAGCCAGTTGCACTTGTCTGCGGACCCGGCGATGCCGACCGCACGGCAGCCCTTCAACTTGGCAATCTGCCCGACCAGGGAACCGACGGCACCGGCGGCGGCGGAAACGACAACCGTCTCCCCTTCCTTCGGCTTGCCGATATCCAGCAGGCCGAAATAGGCTGTCGCCCCCGTCATGCCCAGCGGCCCCATATAGGCCAGCAGCGGCAGACCCGGAATGTTCGGCACGCGGCCAAAGGACGACCCGTCGGCCACGGTGTAATCGGCCCAGCTACCCATGCCGGTGACGATGTCGCCAACCTTGAACTTGGCATGGTTGGACTGATCCACCACGCCCAGCACCAGACCGCGCATGGTGGTATTCAGCGGGACCGCCGGCAGGTAGCTGTCATACTGCATCCAGACCGCATTGGTCGGGTCCAGCGACAGATAGACGGTGCGTACCCGGATCTGGCCCTCGCCCGCGTCGGGCGCCGGCGCCTCGCGCAGGGACAGAACCTCGCTGAAATTGCCGCCCTTGGGACGGTCCAGCAGCAGCCAGTGACGGTTGATCGCGGTGGACATGGAAATCTCCCAGAAGATTTATCGGATGATTGAGCGACAGCATCGTTCAAACGCTTGTTCGACTCAAGTACGTTTTCGTCCGATCGTTCGAAAATCAGCAGCCGCGACGGGTTGTCATCCCAACGGTGTTGGCGCAACATCACCAGACCCAGGAAACAGTGGAAAGCCCGCAAAGACGGGCCGGGTGGGGGGATGGGTTTTCTTTTACCGACTTTTGACGAGGCGACGGAACGGCGTTTCGACGTCTGGCGCGCCTCGCGTCTGAACGATGCCTTATCGGCCCCCGTGGCGATTGGTGCAGTCGCCATGTTTACATTCCTGCTATGGGACTGGCTGCTGGATCCGACACAGCTCTATGCCTGTGTCGAGATCCGCACGGTGGGGACACTCGCTATGCTGTGCTGCGCGTGGACATACCGATCACGACGCCTGTCACCACGGGCATTGCAGGCGGTCGGCATGCTGGCCGTGACCTCAGGCACCGTCACAATCGCCCTTACGCAATATATGTTGAAGGACGGCTTTCTTTATGGCCCAGCGGGTCTGGCATTGTTTCCAACGGTGTCGGCAGTGGTGGTGACGCGGGCGCGTCAGGCACCGCTGGTCAACCTTCCGGGCTTCATTTTGGTACTGATGTTGCTCTGGATACAGGGGATCGACGGGTTCACCCGCTTTAACGTCACCATGTTTGTCGGGACCGGCATTTTTGCCTCCTTCATCCTGGCGTTGGCGCTGGAACATACTGCCCGGTATGGGTTTCAGCTGGAACTTAAGCTGGAGGAGTTGGCCCATATCGACCCGCTAACCGGCATCGCCAATCGCCGCCGGCTGGAGGATCGGGCACGCGACGAAGTGGAACGCGCGCGTCGGTTCAACCGGCCCCTATCGCTGATGATCATGGATCTGGACCATTTCAAGGGCGTCAATGACCGCCATGGGCACCCGTTCGGCGACAAGGTGCTGCGCACACTGACCGATGTGGGCAAGGCAAATCTGCGCCAGACCGATCTGTTCGCACGGGTTGGGGGCGAGGAGTTCGTGGTGCTGATGCCCGAAACCACAGCAGACACCGCCGCACAGATTGCCGAACGACTACGCAGCCAACTGGCAGCCACACCGATCAGTGACGGGGAACACCCTGTGACTGTGACAGTCAGCGCCGGCATCGCTGCCCATGGCCCGGCTGCCACCACGATGGAGGCACTGATGGCCCAAGCCGACCGCGCCCTCTATGCCGCCAAGGCCCAGGGCCGCGACCGTGTGGTGATCGGTCC
>JAEMSB010000041.1:3590-15027 GCA_016463045.1 Niveispirillum sp. | reverse complement strand
GTTGCCTGCATGAATTGCCGCCGGTTGACGCCAGCCATGTCCATCGTCGTTTCCTTCCCGATTTGTTGTCTACGACCCCATTCGTCATCCCGGCGAAAGCCGGGACCCAGGGGCCACTTGCCCGACCTTTTCGCCAGGCCTCAAGCAAGGCAGCGTCAACGGTGGTGACTGTGGCTCTGGGTCCCGGCTTTCGCCGGGATGACGAATGGGGTGATTTTTACCACAATGTGATACAGCATCCTTAATATTGGAATTCAAATATCATATGAATATGGGTAAGGTAAGACCAAACCGGTTCAGGGAGGAAACATGGCAACCCGGAAATGGCTGATATCGGCCCTGCTGTGCGGTATTGCCGCAATGCCTGCAACGGCACGGCAGATGGAGAAGCTGGACCGTGGTCTGGTGGCGGTGGCCGCCGATGGTGGCGTGCTGGTCGGCTGGCGCCTGCTGGATACAGACCCCGCCGGCATCGGCTTTGACCTTTACCGGGATGGCAGGAAGCTGAACACCAAACCGCTGACCCAGGCCACCAGTTTCCTGGATAAAGGCGCCGACGGTACGGCCCGTTATGAGGTGCGGATGGCGGGAGCGGCCACGGGGGCCACGGCCCAGGTCTGGCGCGATGGTTACCTGTCGATCCCGTTGCAACCGCCCGCCGATGGCGTCACCCCGGCGGGAGAGGCCTATAGCTACAATGCCAATGACGCCAGCGTCGGCGACCTGGATGGCGATGGGCAGTATGAGATCATCCTGAAATGGGACCCCAGCAATGCCAAGGATAATGCCTTTGGCGGCTATACCGGCCCCGTGATCCTGGATGCCTACAGGTTGGACGGTACGCGGCTGTGGCGCATCGATTTGGGGCCCAACATCCGGGCCGGCGCGCATTATACCCAGTTCCTGGTGATGGATTTCGACGGCGATGGTAAGGCGGAACTGGCGGTGCGAACCAGTGATGGGACGGTGGATGGCACCGGTGCCGTGCTGGGCGATGCCAATGCCGACTTGCGATTCCATGACGGGGAAGTGCCGCAGGCCGACCGTACCGGCGCTACCACCACGCCCGATGGTCGCAAGGTAGCGCGTGTGCAGGGCCGCATCATGAAGGGGCCGGAATATCTGACGGTCTTTGACGGGCAGACAGGCAAGGCCCTGGCCAGCGCCCCCTATTGGCCGGCCCGCCATCCCGATACCAATGACCCCACGCCCGATCAGTTGCAGGCCGTTTGGGGTGATGGCTATGCCAACCGCTCCGATCGGTTCCTGGCGGGGGCTGCTTATCTGGATGGCCGCCTGCCCAGCATTGTGATGGCACGCGGTTATTATACCCGTACCACCCTGGCCGCCTGGGACTGGCGCGATGGCAAGCTGACCCCGCGCTGGCAGTTTGACAGCGCCGCGCCAGGGAAAGAGGCCTTTGGCGGCCAGGGCAATCATCAACTGTCGGTGGCCGATGTCGATGGTGATGGCAAGGATGAGATCATCTATGGCTCCATGGCCCTGGATGATGACGGCAAGGGCCTGTGGTCGTCTGGCCTGCTGCATGGCGACACCATGCATGTGAGCGACCTGGACCCGCTGCGCCCCGGCCTGGAAAAGTTCGGCGTTCATGAGGTGCCGTCACGCAATGGCGGCATCGGCACCGCCATGCTGGACGCCGCCACCGGCAAGGTCCTGTGGTCGACCCCGACCGACAAGGATACGGGCCGGGGTGTCGCCATGGATATCGACCCGCGCTCACCGGGCGCAGAGGCCTGGGCCAGCAATTCGCCCTATCTCTATAGCGCGCAAGGAACGGTCATCGCCGCCAATCACCCCAAACAGGTGAATTTCGGCGTCTGGTGGGATGGCGACCTGTCGCGCGAACTGCTGGACAAGGAGCAGGTCCTGAAATGGGACTGGCAGAAGGGGGAGGCGGTGCCGCTTCTGTCCCCGTCTGACGTGTCGTCCAACAATGGCACCAAGGCCACGCCGGCCCTGTCCGCCGATATCATCGGCGACTGGCGGGAAGAGGTGATCTGGCGGACCAAGGATAACAAGTCCCTGCGCATCTACACGACGCCGTTGCCCACGGACTATCGTCTGGTGACGCTGATGCAGGACCCCGTTTACCGGCTGGGTGTGGCGTGGCAGAACGTGGCCTACAATCAGCCGCCGCACACCAGCTACTTCCTGGGCACCGGTATGAAGATGCGGTAACGCCAAATTCATCCATACTAACGATCAAGGCCTGGTGATCGGAAGCGATCGCCAGGATCTTCTGTAGGGTGGCTTGCACACCCTTCCCATACCAAAACAAAAAGCCCCGCCACCATGCCGGTGGCGGGGCCTTTCTGATCAAGAAGGCGATCAGTACTTGTAGCTCACGCCCGTGTAGTAGCGCCTGCCGGAATAGGCCAGCTCGCCCAGGCGGATATCGTCGCCCGACGTGGTGCGTTCGGCTTCGCCCGTCAGGTTCTTGCCTTCGATGAAGACGGACACGCCCGTGTCGCCCAGGCGGTAGGTGGCCTTGGCGTCCAGATAGCCGGTGCCATCGCGGAACACGGGATTGCCCGAGCGTTCGGAGGCGGCCTGCAGCCACTTGGTACGGCCATTATAGGCGACGCGGACATTGATGCCGTCCTTGTCGTAATAGGCGATCAGGTTGTAGCTGTGCGTCGACAGGCCGGGGAAGGGCAGTTCCTCACCGGTCAGCGAGTTGAACAGGCCGACATTCTTGGCCTTGGAGTAGGTGTAGTTCACACTGGCGCCCAGCCCGTCAAAGGGCGAGGGCAGGAAGGTAAAGGCCGTCTGCGCCGACAGTTCCAGGCCGTTGATCTTGGCACCGCGACCATTGATCGGCATGTTCACGTCGTACAGCGTGCCATCCTTGAACACATCCACGCCACGCACCAGGGTGCGGGCCAGGATGAAGCTCTTGACGTCCTTATAGAAGTAAGCGGCGCTGAGCAGCGTGTCCGGGTTCACGTACCAAGCCAGATTGGCGTCGTACTGGTCGGCACGGTACGGGTCCAGGTTCGGGTTGCCGAAGGTGCAGACATCGGCCTGCGTGTCGTTGGTCTCATCGATCACGCAGTTCGGGTTGCCCGACGATGCGATCAGGTCGGTCGGCTTCGGACGGGCCATCACCTTGGCATAGCCCAGGCGGGCAATCACTTCATCCGGTACCAGCCCGAACGAGATGTTAAAGGCCGGCAGCGTGTCGGTGTACTTCTCCTTCACGGCCACGGCGGTGGAACCGATGGTTTCCGTCGTGATGACACCGGCGCTGTTGGTGAAGCGGCGGGTCTTGGCCAGGGCGCCGACCGCATCGACCTGCGTCTCCACCACACGTACGCCGAAATTGCCTTCCACCGGCATGTCGCCGACGTCAAAGGCATAGTTTGCCTTCACATAGCCGGCCTTGATGGTCTCGGTCAGGTCATGGGCCGGGATCTGATCGATGCCGTTGGCGCTGCGCACGCGGTTGTGGTTGAAGTTGGAGATATCGAACCAGTCGCCGATGGCTGCAACATTCGGCGCCATCCAACCCTTGGGGATATTGCCGGTATTGCCGCCAAAGCCACTGAAGAAGTTCTGCGGGGTCAGGCTGGCTGTGGCGCGCACAAAGTCGACTAGACGCTGGGCCGTCCAGGTCGGGCCGTTGGTGACAGGGCCCAACGACACGGTGGTGGTGACATTGGCGCTGGGGACCGTGACGCCGCCCGGCGCGGTGTAACCACCGCCAGCATAGCGGAGCGACCCCGTCTCGCGCCACTGAACACCGGTTTCCAGTGTGGTCAGGAACCAGCGGTCCAGGTCGTAATCAATGTCGAACTTGGCCGAATCCTCGGTCACATCCACCTCTTCCGGACGGTACTGAATCTCAGCGCTACCGGTCCGGTAGGTTTCCGGGTTGCTGGGATCAAAGCCCGTGGGGAAGGTGAAGGAAGGGATGCCATTATCGGCGATGGAGACACGGATGCCCGGCACCGTTGCGCTGATCGCGGCGGAATTGGTGTTGCTGCGCATCGTGGATTCGGACGTGGTATAGAACCCGTTCATCCGCAGCGCGTCATGGTTCCAGTTGAAACCACCGGTATAATAGCTGGACTTCAGCTTGTAGTCGAAGCCGCGCATCTGCGACCCGAAGATGCGGCCGGCACCGGTGGTGACCGTCGGCGCCGTGGCGGCGGTGGTCAGACCGATGACATTGTGGTTCTCATCCACCGACACGCCGACCGGATTGATGCGCGAGGCCGCCGTCAGATCGACCGTATAGTTATAGTCGGTCAGGAACTGGTCACGCTGGTTCCAGTTGATGTCGGTATAGACATCCAACTCGTCCGTCACCTGATACTGCAGCGTGGTCATCGCCGTGACGCGCTTGTCCTCGCGCTGCCAGATGCCGTAACGCGGAATGCGCGGCGACATATCGTACCACTGCGATTCACAGCTGGTGCGGTTGGCGGCCGTGCTCTGGCTGGCGCAGGCGGCCTTGGTGGCCACACTCTCAAAACCGGCCACATTACGGGTCTTGTTGGGCGAATTGTCGTAATCGGCCAGCGCCACCCATTCGGTGTTGCGCAGGAAATCGCCACGGGTTTCGACATCATCATAGGTGACGTTGACCAGCACGCCGAAACGGTCGTCCAGGAACTTGTCACCGAAGGTCAGGTTGCCACGCGGGGTGACATTCTTTTCCAGGTCCAGGTACTGACCTGCCGCCGTGACGGCGAACAGCGTCTTCTTCAGTTCCAGGGGACGGCGCGTCTGTACCGACACGGTGCCGCCGACGCCGCCTTCGGTCATGTCGGCGGTATAGCCCTTGAACACGTCGATGGACTTGATCAGTTCTGACGCCATGTCGCGCAGATCGGACCCGCGCGAGCCTGTGCCGGCGCTGCCCAGAACGGAAACGCCGTTGATTTCAACGCGGTTCAGATCCGGCTCGACACCACGGATGGAGACGGACTCACCCTCGCCGAAGGAGCGGGAAAGCTGCACGCCGGTGATACGCTGCAGCGCTTCGCCGACATTCTTATCCGGGAACTGGGCCACATCTTCGGCGACCAGACTGTCGACGACCGTGCTGGCTTTCTTCTTACGGTCGATGGCCGACTGCAAGGAGGCGCGGGTACCGACAACGATGATCTCTTCCAGCTCAACCGTCTCAGCCGGGGCCGTCTGCGCCAGGGCGGGCATGGAAACCGCTGTCATCAGCAGGCCGAAACCAGCGCTGGCCAGCAGTTTCCCCGACCGCGCCGTGCAGCTCTTCACATACTTCATCTCTCTACTCCTCCCCACAAGGCGGGCCGCCAATCTGATGGGGCGGCCAGGGTGTTTTTGTTGCGTCTTGCGCCATTGGTCGGCGCGATTCCAACATGTGGAACGTTGTCCCAAAATAATATAATACCAAATTATGACATATGAAAGCGCATTGTGAAATTCGCTCCCAAATTTTTGTCAAACTGTTTCAGATATTGAGAAAAAGCCCCGGTCGGGACGGGCCCGACCGGGTAGCTATAGGAGGGAAGCAAGGTGAAAGATCACCTGCGTATCCAGGCCCCTGTCCAATCGGACAGAGCCCGGATACCGGCTGGCGGGGGCGCCGACCGGTCCTATTGCCGCTCGTCCTTGTTCCGGCACGGCATGGGTGCCCATGGCAGGAAAAGCGGAATGGATTGAAGGGGAACTTTCCGGACGTCAGCTTCCGTATGTTCTCCGCTCCGTCCAAACAATGGGGGAGGGCGCTTTGGGATGCAAGATAATTTTTCACAATACAGAACACAAAATCATATAATGGGATTATGCGTTAATGATGGTTTCGGTGCGCTGACGGGCGGGCAGAGATCGGGCCAAGAGCTACCAAAATGCGCCTCCCACAAAAATCTCATATTGTGTGATGTTGATCCACATTGTATGACTAAATTGTATGACATTTGACGAGAGCCCCGCAGAAGGGGCCGCACCATTGGCAAGGGAGTGGATCAATGACGCCCATTGCGTTCCGCATGAAACTGAAGCCCGGACATGTGGCCGAGTATAAGCGCCGCCATGACGTGCTCTGGCCGGATCTGGCCGACGCGCTGCGCGATGCCGGTATCTATGATTACTCCATTTTCCTCGATGAGGAGAGCCTTTCCCTGTTCGCGGTCCTGCGGCTGACGCAAGACAACAAGGCCGGCGATCTGCCCAAACTGCCCGTCATGCGCCGCTGGTGGGATTATATGGCCGACATCATGGATGTGAACCCGGACAACAGCCCCGTGCAGGTGTCGTTGCCCAGCATGTTCTATTTCCCGTGATCGAGGCCGCCCGACCTATGACGCAGATTTCCCGCAATGCGCGCCGTTTGGCGCTGATGCTGGCCCCGCTCCTGTCACCGGTGGCAATGGCGGCGGATGCCCCATCCTATATCCTGACATCCTTCATCAATGGCGATGCCAAATCGATGTCGGTCTACCGCTCCACGGACGCGGTGAATTTCACATTGGAAAAGGCCGAGGCCTTCAAACCGCCGCAGGGCCTGCTGCGTGACCCCAGCATCATCCGGCACAAGGATGGCTGGTACTATGTCACCTACACGACCGATTGGAACAATGACCTGATCGGTTTTGCCCGATCGAAGGACCTGAAGGAATGGGCCTTCCTGGGCAATCATAAGATTTCCATTCCCGGCACGACCAATTCCTGGGCGCCGGAATGGTTCGTGGATGCGGATGGGTCGGTCCATATCATCCTGGCCGTGTCCACCAACGGCCCGAACGGACAGTTCAAGACTTATCGCCTGACCGCCACCGATGATAGCCTGTCCAACTGGACAGCGCCGTCGGTGCTGCACGGTTTGGGCCCCAACCATATCGACGCCAAAATTATCCAGGATTCGGGCCGCTACTACGCCTTCATCAAGAATGAGACGACCAAGTTCATCGAGCTGGCGACGGCGCCAAAACTGGACGGCCCCTGGGTCTTCATCCGCACCGGTGACTGGGCTGGATGGGGCACGCTGGTGGAGGGGCCGGCGGTGGTGAGGCGGACGGATGGCGGCTGGCGCATCTATTTCGATCAGTATGTCGATAAGCGCTACTGGTACAGCGACAGCATCGGCCCGGGCTTCACCGGCCAATGGGCGCCGAAGGTGGAATTGCCGGGCGGCCTGTCGGGCAAGGTTCGGCACTTCACAGTGCTGAAGGACGGTCCGCCGGAAAAGAAGGCGCTTCCCGCTCCTTTGACGACGCCTGTCACCTGGGATCGCTATTCCCTGAAGATCGGCGGAGAGCGGGTGTTCAGCTGGGGCGGGGAAATGCACCCGTTCCGTCTGCCCAGCCCCGATCTGTGGCGTGACGTGTTCCAGAAGATGAAAGCCTCTGGCTACAACACCGTCGCCATCTATTTCGGCTGGGGCTACCACTCGCCCAAGCCGGGCGTGTACGACTTTACCGGCGTGCGTGACATGGATCGCGTGCTGACCATGGCGAAGGAGGCCGGGCTTTACGTCATCGTCCGCCCCGGTCCTTACATGAATGCCGAGGTCACGCGCGGTGGCTTCCCCAGCTGGCTGGTCAAACAGCAGGCCAAGGCGCGCACCGATCATCCGGAATATCTGGCGGCGGCCGATGAATGGCTGACGGCCATCAATGGCATCCTGAAAAAGCATCAGATCACCGATGGCGGCGGCAGCATCATCGCCTATCAGATCGAAAACGAACTGGATGTGACGCAGCCGACGCAGGCGCGCTACATGCAGCACCTGTATGACAAGGCGCGGGCCGACGGGATCACGGTTCCCATCTTTCACAATGACAAGGGCCGCAACGGCAATTGGGTGCCCAAGGGCAGCAATGTGCCGGGCACGGTGGAGGGGCCGAACGACCTTTACGCCTTTGACGGCTATCCCGGGGGGTCGTGCGATGTTGACGCGACGGTGGGCAAGCCGAACCTCGCCCCCGACTGGGGCCTGTATGGCCCCGGCGGTGCCTTCGGCGGGGCCAGCGCGTCGCCCAACACGCCGGGCTTTGCGGCGGAATATGGCGGTGGCTGGTTCGATTACTGGGGCAGCAATGGCGCCTATGGCTGCAACGCGCAGCGTCTGGGCAGCGGGTACCAGCGGGTCTTCTATGGCACCAATATCGCCAACGGCCTGACCATCCAGAGCTTCTACATGACCTATGGCGGCACCAGCTGGGGCTGGATGCCGGCACCTGTGGTCTATACCTCCTACGATTACGGTTCCGCCATTGATGAGGCACGGGGCCTGCGGGAAAAAGCGCGCGGCATCAAGCTGATGGGTCACTTCCTGCAAACGGTGAAGGACCTGACGCAGATGGACCGGGCCACCGGCCTGGTCGCCAGCAGCCCGAATGTCCGCCTCTATCACAATGTGAACCCTGAAACGGGTACGCGCCTGCTGGTCGCCACGCACGCGCCTAACAATGCCCAGACGGATGATGTTTTCAGCTTCAAGGCCCCGCTGCCCGATGGCGAATACAGCATCCCGCAGGCGGGCATCCTGCGCCTGAAGGGCCATGATGCCAAGCTGTGGCTGGCCGGCTATAATCTGGAACGCCAGCGGCTGGTCTATTCCACATCGGAGCTGTTCACCCATCTGCGCCAAGGTACTGGCGACCTTGCCCTGTTCTATGGACGGCAGGGGGAGGATGGGGAGATGGTGCTGCGCTACAGCAGCGCCCCCACCGTGACGGTGCTGGACGGCAAGGTTGAGAGCGTTTTTGACGCGGCCAAGGGTGACCTGCGCCTGAATTATCTCCATCAGGGTCTGGCCCGCGTGCGGATCAGCGGTGGGGGACGGCCCGACCTGACCCTGCTGCTCGCCGATCTTCCCACCGCCGAGACCTTCTGGCGGCAGGAGACGAAGGATGGCGTACTGCTGCAACGCGGCCCCACCCTGGTCCGTACCGCCGCCGTGAAGGGCAAGGTCCTGGATCTGACAGGCGATACTGAAAGTGACAGCCCGTTGGAGGTCTGGGGACCTGCCGCCGTGACGTCCGTGCGCTGGAACGGCGCGTCGGTCGCGGTGGAAAAGGGTGTGGGCGGCAGCCTGATCGCCAAGAAAGACCTGTCCGGTCCGGTGGCGGTCAACCTGCCCGACCTGACCAAGGCTTCATGGCGGTTCCAGGCCGGGTCGCCTGAAGCCACCAAAGACTTCGATGACAGCACCTGGGCCGTGGCAAAGCCCGGCCGCACCGCCAGCTTTGTAAAGCCACCGGGTGGTCAGCCGCTGCTGAACATGGATGATTACAATTTCCACCATGGCGATGTCTGGTACCGTGGCCGATACACCGCGCAAGCCGGTGTATCGAAGCTGGAACTGCATTACGGGGCCGGGGGTGCCGGCATGGTTCAGGTCTGGCTGGATGGGCGCTATATCGGTCAGCATGTGCTGCCGACCGGCCTGCCGCGCCCACCGGGCCAGGGGCTGGCGACCTTCGCCATTCCGGAAGATTTGCAGGCACCGGGCGAGCGTGTGCTGTCCGTCATGGTCCGCAACAATTCCCATCATTGGGACCTGGATGTTGATGATCTGCACAAGGAAGCGCGCGGCCTGATCTCCGCCTCGCTGTCCACGCCGACGGGCAAGAGTTTTGCGGTGCCCATCTCCTGGAAGATCCAGGGTAATCTGGGTGGTCAGGATATTGCCGATCCCGTGCGCGGCGTGTTCAACAATGGTGGCCAGTATGGGGAGCGCAACGGCTGGCACCTGCCGGGCTTTGACGACAAGGGCTGGACGACAGCGTCGGTTCCGGCAAAGGCCGCACAGCCGGGGACGGTCTGGTACCGTACGGAGTTCACGCTTGACCTGCCCAAGGGTCAGGACAGCGCCGTCGGTCTGTCGTTCGGCGATGCCACGGTCCCGCGCTCGATCGGCTCCTATCGCGTCCTGATCTTCCTGAATGGCTGGAACATGGGGCAGTTCATCGCCGATGTCGGGCCGCAGCGCACCTTCGTGCTGCCCACCGGTATCTTGAACCCCAATGGCAAGAATACACTGGCTCTGGCGGTCACGTCCGACGGCAAGCCGGGCGACACGCTGGAAGCCGTGAAGCTGGTCAGCTTGCGCAATGCACGGTCTTCCCTGACGGTCGGCACGGTCCCGGCGCCGGGGTACAAAGCCGTAGGTCAGGTCGAGGCGAAAGCCTCGCCCTGACAGAAAAGGCTTTTAATCCGTTACTGTCAGGGCTCGCGCGCCGCGCTCGACCTGACCTACGCAGCAAACCCTTCCTTTAACGAGAGACCTATCCCATGCCTAACCTCGCCCATGGCCTGCAGGCCGCAGATGTCACCCGAACCATCGACCTGCTGATCAGCAATCTGGTCGATATCAAGGATGTGACGGGGGAATTCCTGCTGCGGCTGGATGATGGCCGCGTCATCGATACCAAGGGCTGGAACGACTGGGAATGGACCCATGGCATCGGCCTGTACGGGATGTGGAAATATTATGAGATGACGGGCAGCGAGCGTGCCTTTCAGATCATGCTGGACTGGTTCCGCGACCGTTTCGCCGCCGGCACACCGACCAAGAACATCAACACCGTCAGCCCGTTCCTGACGCTGGCCTATCTCTATGAAAAGACGGGCAACCAGACCTATATCCCGTACCTGGACACCTGGGCCGAATGGGTCATGCATGGCCTGCCCAAGACGGAAGAGGGCGGGTTCCAGCACATCGTGTTCAATAGCGAGAACCCGCAGCAGCTGTGGGACGACACGCTGATGATGTCGGTCCTGCCGCTGGCCAAGATTGGCCTGCTGCTGGGCCGCCCGGATTATGTGGAAGAGGCCAAGCGCCAGTTCCTCATCCATATCAAGTATCTGTTCGACACCAAGACGGGCCTGTGGTTCCACGGCTGGACCTTTGATGGTCGCCACAACTTCGCCGATGCCCTGTGGGCGCGCGGCAATTGCTGGGTCACCATCGCCATCCCGGAATTCATCGAGCTGCTGGATCTGAAGGCCGGCGACCCGCTGCGCACCTTCCTGATCGACACGCTGGAAAATCAGGTCAAGGCGCTGGCCAAGTACCAGACGGAAGATGGCCGTTGGCACACGCTGATCAACGACCCGACTTCGTATCTGGAAAGCTCGGCTGCCGCCGGTTTCGCCTATGGCATCATGAAGGCCGTGCGCAAGCGCTATATCAGTGCCGAATATGAGCCGATGGCCATCAAGGCGGTGCATGCCGTCCTCAACAAGATCGCCCCGGATGGGGAGCTGCAGGAAGTGTCGTTCGGCACCGCGCTCGGCAGTGACCTGCAGTACTACCGCGATGTGAAGCTGACCTCCATGCCGTATGGCCAGTCGCTGGCCATCGTCTGCCTGACGGAAATGCTGCGTCGGTTTATTTGACGCGCCTTTCCTCATCGCCTTCGCGGCCTTCGCCGGGAAGGCGATGAGGAAATTTCAATAAAAACAGAACCCCAGAGGAAACACC
>JAEMSB010000041.1:0-3580 GCA_016463045.1 Niveispirillum sp. | reverse complement strand
AGCCAGCGTAGTGTGAAGCCCATCAATTATCTGGCCTATGGTGCCAACGATATCCTGGGGGCGGGGTCGATGGCCGTGATCAGCGGCTGGATCCTGTTTTTCTACACGACCTTCTGCGGGCTATCGGCGACGCAGGCGGCCGCGATCTTCGCCATTGCGCGGTTGCTCGACGCCATTGTCAGCCCCATCGTCGGGCATCTGTCCGATAATTTCTATCGCACGCGCCTGGGTCGCCGGTTCGGGCGGCGGCGTTTCTTTCTGATGATCTGCATCCCGCTGGTGCCATCATTCGCCCTGATGTGGGTCAGCGGGCAGGGGTTCTGGTACTATCTGGCAACCTATGTGCTGTTCGAGACGGTCTATGCCATCGTCCTGATCCCCTACGAAACCTTGGCCGCCGAGATGACCAAGGACTACAAGATCAAGGCGAAGCTGGCCGGCATCCGCATCCTGTTTGCGCAAAGCTCCGCCATCGCCGCCGGCTTCCTGCCTGCCGCCATTGTCGGCTGGGTCGGTGGCAAGGACAGCGCCGATACGTTCCTGATCATGGGCATCATCTTCGCGGTGGCCTTTGCCATCGTGCTGGCCTTCACCTGGGCCTTCACCTATGAGCGGTCGGTGGAAGAGGTAGAGCAGATGAAGGCCGGTGAGCCGGTCCTGACCCTGGGCGACAGCTTCAAGAAGCTGTACAGCGACCTGTTCTCCACCCTGAAAATCCGCGCCTTCCGCCTGCATCTGGGCATGTATCTGGGCGGCTATATCAGCCAGGACGTGTTCAACGCCGTCTTCACCTATTTCATCGTCTTCGTGCTGGCGGGGTCAGTGTCAGAGGCGTCGAACCTGCTGGGCAGCATGTACATCGCGCAGCTATTCGCGGTGGCGATGTTCATCCAGCTCTGCCTGCGCATCCATCCGGCTCCTTCCTACCGGCTGGCGGTCTGTTTCTATATTCTGGGCGTGATCGGCTTCCTGTCGATCCATTTCTTCCGGCCAGAGAACCTGCATCTGTGGCTGTTCGTGCCCATCATCCTGTCGGGCCTGGGCCGGGGTGGTCTGAACTACATCCCCTGGAACACCTATAACTACATGGCGGATGTGGACGAGGTGGTGACGGCCAAGCGCCGCGAGGGGATTTTCGCGGGCGTTATGACCTTCATCCGCAAGGCGACCCAGGCCGCCGCCGTCATGGGCGTGGGGCTGATCCTGGAGGCTGGTGGTTTCATGCCGAAGGCCGAGACGCAGAGTGATCAGGCCATCACCACCATCCTGGCCGTGATGGGCATCGGTACCATCGGCGTGCTGCTGGCCGGCTTTGCCGTGTCCCGCCGCTTCCGCCTGGACGGGCCGCGCCATGTCATCCTGATGGAGGAAATCGCCCGCTTCAAGGAGGGCCGGTACGAGACGACGCCCGACCGCCGCGCCATCCTGGAGGACCTGACCGGGTGGAAGTACGAGCGGCTTTGGGGGCGGTGAAGACGGGTGAAGGTGTAGGTCAGGTCGCGCGGCACGCGCGCCCTGACAGATCAGGCTTTCAATCCATTGCTGTCAGGGCGTGGGCTTACGCCCGCGACCTGACCTACGATAAAGCGACAGAGGGAGACGTCCATGACCAGCCTGCCCATCGTCGATCCCCACATGCATCTGTGGGATTTCACGCGTCAGCATTATTCCTGGCTGATGGACAGGCCATTGCCGTCCAACGCCGCCGGCAATGTCGAACCCATCGCCAAGCCCTATGGTCTTTCCGATTATCTGGCCGACACGGCAGGTTTCGACCTGCGCGGCGTGGTGCATGTGGAGGCAGGCGCCAGCACCGCCCATTCGCTGGCGGAGACGCAGTGGCTGCAGGGCGTGGCGGATGAGGGGCGGTTGCCCTTGGCGCTGGTGGCCTTTGCCGCGCTGAACGATCCCGATGTGGAGAAGCTGCTGGCCGCACATGCCGAGCATGGGGCGGTACGCGGTATCCGCCATATCATCAACTGGCACAGTGATCCGGCCAGGACCTATTCCACGCGCGACGTGATCGGCGATGCAGACTGGCAGCGTGGTTACGCGCTGCTGGCCAAGTACGGCCTGTCCTTCGACCTGCAAATCTACCCGTCCCAGATGGCGGTGGCGGCGGAACTGGCGGCGCGGCACCCGGACATTCCCGTCATCTTGAACCATGCGGGCATGCCCACCGATCAGGATACGGACGGGTTGGCGCTGTGGCGTAAGGGTCTGGCCCTGCTGGCGGCACAGCCCAATGTGGCGATCAAGATATCCGGTCTGGCCATGATCGACCGGCAATGGACGGTGGACAGCCTGCGCCCCTTCGTGCGCCACGCCATTGATGCGTTCGGGCCGGGTCGGGCGATGTTTGCCAGCAACTTCCCCGTCGACAAGCTGTATGGCGGGTTCGGCGCGCATTATGCCGCCTATGACGCCATCACGGCGGATTTCACTGATGCCGAACGCCGCGCGATGTTCGCCGGCAATGCCGCCCGCCTCTATCGTCTGGCGGTGACGCTGTGAGGGGGCTGACACGGCGGGAGCTGGGCCTGTCAGCGCTTGCCACCGGCGCCCTGTTCGCCTTGCCGTCGGGTGCGGCGGTGGGGCCGGAACGGCAGGGTGACTATATCCTGGGTGCCGATATCTCCTGGATACCGGAGGATGAGGCGGCGGGGGCCGAATATTATCTGGATGGCAAGCGTCAAGATATCTTCACCATCCTGACGGGGGCGGGGTTCAACTGGGTCCGGTTGCGCCTGTTCGTGAACCCGGAAAATGGCTATTCGGCGGGCAAGAAGGACAGTCCCTGGTGCGGGCTGGAGCAGACGATCAAACTGGCCCGGCGGGTGAAGGCGGCGGGGATGAAGATCGCCTTGACCTTCCATTACTCCGACACCTGGGCCGATCCGCAGCATCAGGACAAACCGGCCGCCTGGAAAGACCTGTCCTTCCCCGATCTGGTGAAGGCGGTGGAGGCGCATACGCGCGACAGCCTGAATGCTATGAAGGCTGAAGGCGTGTTGCCCGACATGGTGCATGTCGGTAACGAGGTGACGTTCGGGATGCTGTGGCCGGAAGGCCGTGTGGCCCTGCCGGTGCCCACGGGCAATCCCGCCACCGATGCGGTGCATCTGAAACCCGAAGGCATTGGCGGCTACGATCAGTTCGCCACCCTGCTGAAGGCCGGGATCAAGGCGACGCGGGAGGTGGCGCCCCAGGCCAGCATCATGCTGCACAACCATCTGGGCCGGCATTGGGTGATCGTGCGGGAATGGACTGACGCGCTGCTGGCGCGCGGGGTGGAATTCGATCTGGTTGGGTTCTCCTGTTACCAGCAGCTGGCGGAAGGGGATTGGGAACGGACCTTTACGGAGTTTGTGAAGCGCTACCCCAAACTGGGTTTCTGTGCGGTGGAATATTCCGGCCGCAAGGAATACATCAACGATCTGGTTTTCAATGCGCCGGGCAAGCGCGGCTGGGGCAGCTTCATCTGGGAACCGACCCGGCATCAGGAAGCCATCTTCGATAAGGATGGCCGCAATGCTGGCGGCGGGGCCAAGCCCAACCTTCTATCGCAAGGCATCAACGC
>JAEMSB010000458.1:3627-4014 GCA_016463045.1 Niveispirillum sp. | reverse complement strand
GGGATGATCTATGGGTCGGCCCCCGCAACGGGCTGGTGCTGATCGACCTCACCGCCCGCACCAGCAGCCTGATCCCGGCGGCACCGACCGATCCGATGGGTCTGCCGGCGCGGTTCGTCTCCTGTCTGCTGTTCGACCGGCAGGGGCGGCTTTGGGTTGGCACGTTCGGGGGCGGCCTTGCCCTGATGACCGGGCGCGATGCGGAGGGGCGGCCCCGGTTCCGCCGCCTGGGCACGGCTGATGGCCTGCCCCATGCCAATGTCGACAGTTTGCAGATGGATGGGTCGGGCGCCATCTGGGCCGGGACAGATGATGGTCTGGCCCTGATCGATCCCGTTGCTATGACAGTACGGCCCGTGCGCCGGGCCGATGGCGCGCCGCTGGTCG
>JAEMSB010000458.1:0-3617 GCA_016463045.1 Niveispirillum sp. | reverse complement strand
GCCCGGTACCCTGCCCCCCTGGCGGTTCCGTCCCCCCATCGTCATCACCGATCTGCGGGTCGGCGGCACGCCGTTGCCCGTCGCACCCTTCAACCATGCCGTGGCACCGGCACCGCCGGTAATCATCACGCCAGAGGCCAACAGCCTGGCCGTTGAGTTCGCGGCACTGGATTACACCTCCCCGGAACGCAACCTCTATGCCTACCGCCTGGAAGGGTATGACCGCGACTGGATCGCCACCGATTCCAGCCGTCGGCTGGCCGTCTATGCCAACCTGTCGCCGGGCACCTATACGCTGCGCCTGCGCGGCAGCAACCGTGACGGACTGTGGACCGATCAGGCCCTGGCCCTTACGGTCCGGGTCATGCCGGCCTGGTATCAGCTTCTCTGGGTGCGGTTGCTGGCCCTGCTGGCCGGGCTGTCGGCCGTCGCCGGCCTTGTCGGGTGGCGCACCGCCTATCTGCGCCAGAAGCAGGTGGAGTTGGAACAGCAGATCGCCGACCGCACCGCCGATCTGCGCTCTGCCAACGAAATGCTGGAACAGCTGGCCATGACCGATCCGCTGACCGGTTGCGCCAACCGCCGTCACTTCATGGAACGCGCCGGACACATGATCGATCTGGCGCAACGGCATGGCACGCCCCTGTCGCTGGCGGTTCTGGACCTGGATGATTTCAAGCGGATCAATGATACCTATGGCCATCCGGGCGGCGACGCCGCCCTGGCCATGGCAGGGAAGCTTTTGTCAGACCATATGCGCGGCACCGACTTGATCGGTCGTATCGGGGGGGAGGAATTCGCCCTGCTGATGCCGCACACCGGTATAGTTGGCGCCGTGCCGCTGGCCGAACGGCTGCGTCAGGCCATTGAGCACGGGGAGGTTACCGCCGATGGTCAGGCGATCCGCGTAACGGCCAGCCTTGGCATTGCCGAACTGCGCCCGGAAGAGGATTTCGACGGGCTCTACGCCCGCGCCGACTATGCGCTTTATGCCGCCAAGCAGGGCGGGCGCAACCGGGTGGAACAGGCGGGCGGGGATTAAACGCTGCGTTGCCCAAGCCCGGCAGACAAACGATGTTCTGCCACGATCCGCGATACGGTCGGCTGGCTGATGCCATGCTGGCGGGCCATTTCGGCGCCCGTGCGGTCACCGGACAGGATGCTTTCTGCAATCTCCCGCCGCTGCTTGGCATCCAGCTTGCGGCGGCGCCCGCCGATCCGGCCCGCCGCCCGCGCCTTGACAAGGCCGGCCCCCGTGCGTTCAAGCAGCATCACACGCTCAAACGCGGCGAAGGACCCGATCATCCGCATCAGCATATGGCCGGCGGGACCCATGGTTTCGATCCCTTCCGCCAGACTGCGGAACCCGGCCCCGGCCCGCGCGATGCGGTCCAGAAGGTGCAGCACCTCCTTGAACGACCGCGACAGTTGATCCAGGCCGGTGACCACCACGACATCGCCCGGTGAAAGGCCGTCCAGAAGATGGTGCAGTTCAGGCCGGTCCCATCGGCCCGCCGACGCCGCCTCTATCACGATACTTTCGCACCCCGCCGACCGCAGGTCGTGCAGCCGGCGATCAATCCCCGTTTCATCGGGGCGGGAGATACGGGCATATCCGATCTGCATGTACGCCTCCCTCCGCTTCGCCTCGCTAAACTGCAAGGCGTTGATTGGGTTTCAGGTTGAAATGCCGGACCGCCCGGCCGGGCAGGCGCAGCGAGATGCGCTGTGCCTGGGGCGAAATGCCCAGCAATGCCTGTGGCATCCCATCCTTGGCGGTGATCAGGCGGGCCGCCCCACCTTCCAGCCGTGCCAATGGCCTGCCCGACAGGGTCAGGTCCGCACCCTTGGCGTCATAGGCGACCGACGCCGACCCACCGCCATCCAAGGGCAGCGACAGCCGCGCGCCCTGCGCCGCCTTATGGCCGGGGCGGATGTTCCAGGACAGGCTGCCGGGTTCCTCGACGACACCGATCAGGCGCCAAGTATAGTCCACCATGACCAGGGCGGTGGGGGAGTAGTTGGGGTGATCCTCCCCATGGGTGAAGATACCGGTATCGGGGTCCATCTGCTGACGGAAGGTCAGGTCGGTCTGGATCGCCTCGCACCAGCGGTCCATCATCTCGGTAAATTCCGCCGCACGCCCATAATGGTCCATCCAGCGGGGCGCGCGCAGCGCCGTCAGCCCCTGGCTGGCCCCACCCCAGCTATTGGCCGGAATGGGCCGCACGAAAGCGGGATCATCCATGGCGATGGAGGACAGCGGATATTTGCCCCAGAAGGCCTTGGGATTATGCAGCTGCCGCGCCCACAGCGTATCGAACAGGGTTTGATCCACCACATGCTCGCCACAGACGCGGCTGATCACATCCGACCGCACGCGGATGAACTTGCCTTCCGCATCCAGATCATAAAAGGCGGCATCGTCGGCCACATACAGCTTTGACAGGATCAGATTGCGGATGGCGTCCGCCTGCTCCGTCCATCGGTCGGCCTCGGCATTCCGGCCCAGGGCGCGGGCCATTTCCGCCAGGGCGCGGCGGGCACCATAGATGGTGGCCGAAAGGTCCGGGCACAGGCGCGGCAGCGACGGCAGATCATGATGCCGCCGCGCATCCTTGTTGGGACACTGGTTGGGCATCCCGGCCCAGCGCGGGCTGTTATCATGGCCGGTATCGTAGGTGCAGAACCCTTCCACCAGACCGGTCCCGCGCGTGTTGCGATAGCGCATCAACCAGCCGTCCCAGGCACCACAGGCCCGGTAGGCCGCTTCCAGCAACTCCCCATCGCCGGTGTCGCGCGCCAGTTCCCAGGCGGTGGCCGCGATGGGCACTACCATCTGGATCTGACCAAAGCCGGTTTCCACCACCTTGTTGTTGGCCGGCAACTGCCCATCGGCGCGTTGCAGCTCAAAGAAGGTTAGATGGCTGTTGCGGGCCACGTCGGGGCGGAATTTGCGATAGACCAGCGCCTCATGCGGGCCGCATTCCTGCCAGATCCCGCGATAGACGCTTCCCTCGATCAACACCGGCTTGGTGACATAGGGCATGACCTGGACATTGCCGGCCAGCACCTCCAGCGCCTTGTCATAGGCTGTCTGCCAGGAACTGTTGCCGGTGGTGAAACGCGGGGCATCGGCCATCTGGGCATCCCCGGCCCACACGCCGCGCGGCAGGGACAGGCTGGCCAGACCGGCGGCACCGGCGGACAGCAGCGCACGGCGGGAGAGTGTGTGGGTCATCGCGCATCCCCCCTCGTTAGCGGTTCAAGCCGCATCCAATCGACATCCACCACGCCCCCCGGTTCCCCCTTCGTGAAGGTGAACAAGGCGGGGCGGGAGCCCTTCCACCAGGAGAAGCGGGCCAGTTGAATGGGCTCGCCAAACGGCTGAAAGCTTTTGCCGTCATCCAGGCTGTAGGCGTAGCGGACCTTCTGATCCTCAGTTACCTCGGCCCGTAATTGCACGGTCCTGGTTTTCACAACCGGCCCCGGCGTTTCCACCCCGGCGGATGACAGGGTCAGGCGCTTCTGAGTCCCCTCCCCCACCACGCCGATCCAGCTGGGCCGAACGCCGAACAATGACAGGCCCGCCCGCTGCCCCTCCTTCAGGCCGGCGA
>JAEMSB010000457.1 GCA_016463045.1 Niveispirillum sp. | reverse complement strand
GTTGGAGGGGCGGTAATCTTCCAGACCGTGCCTGCGCAGCTTTATGTACAGGCTCTGACGGGACAGGCCCAACATCTCCGCCGCCGATGCGCGGTTGTTATTGGTCTGGTCCAGCGCGGCTTCGATGCAGATTTTCTCAATCACTTCCAGCGACTCGCGCACCAGATCCTTCAGCGGAACGCGCCCGACAAGGTTGGCAAAGCCATCAGCCTGTTGCGGCGCGCCGGGGGCAGGTATGGCCAGCCGTTCCGTCGTGACGACCGGCTGCGGAACAAAGATCACCTGGGTCAGGCCGGTTTCCGAGTTGCGCCGGGCAGAAACCAGTACGGGGCGGTCACCGGACAGATTGTCGGTCAGGGTCGTCGCAAACCCACGCACTACCTGCTCTTCCGCCAGCCTAGAATAGAAAACATGCAGGTCGAGCGAGGTCTTGGAGAACCAAGTCCCCAGATTGCGCCCCACGACCTGCGCAATCGAGGGGGCATGGGCAAGGTCCAGAAACAGGGTATTGGCACCAACGATCTGACCCTGGTCATTGGTCTGTACGGCCGGCTCCGGCACATCGGTCAGATCGACAGGGCGCTCGTTCCGCTTTTCTACCTGCTGGCGTCTGGCTTCCTGCGCATCCCCGCTCTGCCAGGCGGAAATGATTAGGTTCGTGACCCCATTTTCGCGATAGGAACGCAAGCTGAGCGATACCGGCTCCCCCTTCACGGTCTTCAGCGTATCCAGCCGCACCGGGCTGGCGCTGTGTCGCGCCTCACCGATGGCATCGCTCAAGGCATCCCGGTCTTGCTTGCGGAAAAGGTCTCGGAACGGCTTGCCGACGATACCGGTCACGCCACCGCCAATCAGACTGATAGCGGAAGCATTGGCGTCCAGTACCGTCTTGCGTTCGCCATCTAGCATCACGTGCGCAATGGCTGACACCCGGAACGCCGTGCGATAGCGTGCCTCGGCCTCCTGCAGCTCCCGATAATCGGCCTCCAGCTCCATCTGGGTTTCCACCAGACGCTGCTGATCCTTCATCTGCTGGCGCAATTCACGGCCAACCACCAGCATGTAGGGGGAATCGGCCACCGAAAAACCCGAATAGTGTACGGGCAGGTCTGGCTTGCCGTCACAGCTATGGTTCACCTGATAGCCACGAGCCTGCCGCGCGCTGTCCTGACCGGTCAGCATGGCGTTGATCTTGGGCACTGACTCCACAGTCACCAGATCTTGAAGCCGCTTGCCGACGGCCCTGGTCAGGCCATAGATGCCCATATCAGGATCTGCAAAATGAATACGATGGACGGTATGATCATGGCCGACCAGCATAACAATATCGGCGCCCAGACCAACAAGAGCCAAAATAGAATCGGCATCCAGCGATTTCAGCAGGCTAAGGGCAACTTCGGTGCCATGCATCGCGTTCTTACCGTTGAGCGTCTTCATCTTAGAAGCCAATCGGGTCGTCTGTCATTGACAACGACCCTTTGGCCAGATGCTTGTGCCTGATGGCCGAATGCTTCCAGCTCATAAAATTTCTCACATATCTTTGACGCGGCATAAACACTGTCACAGATGCAGTCAATCCCCAAACCCACCAGAAAATCAACAAACTCTAATGCAGCGACCCCGCCTGCGACAATCGGTGTCCGCGCACCGGGTGACACGGCTCGCACCGCGACCACAATATCCTCGAACTCCTTCTTGAGCCGGTGGTTGCTCCACCCAATGCAGACGATGTCCGCCCGCTTCAGGGTAGAGCGCAGATTCGCCCCCTGCGGATCGCTCCCTTCAAGGATCTGGTTGGACCAGCCCATGGCATCGAACAACAGCCCTAGAATGTGGGAGCCCAATGTGTGCTGCTCCCCGGACGGGGTGACCAGTGCGACAAACGGAACCCAGTTGCGTGGCTGCCGGCCACGGAACTCGAAGGAGAGCAGTCGGATAATCTCCTGAAGCCGGGCAGTGCCGATGGTTACATCGATGAAGTCACAATCGTCATCGACCCATCTGCGGCCAAGAAGGCGGGCCACCGCCTCAATGAACAGGACCGAGACGATATCCGGCTGGTCATGGGGGATTTCGCGCCGCATGAACTCGCGCAGGGCCGACGCGCGGACACCCGGTCGGACCACCTGGGCGCAGAAATCCGACAGGGCCGCGTCGTAACGACGGTCATGCTCCAATCCGATGTCATAGCGCGCTGCCAGCTTTCCGGCGGTCATTGGCGCCACGGTCCTTTGGATAATGCGGCGGAGCCCGTCCCGTTCGCTTGACGCTAGGTACCCTGGTTGGCCTTGGGGGGCAAGCGATACCCCTCCCGCCGGCCCCTCGGCCCGCAGGGCCGAGTGCTCTTGGTAATGATGGTTGGTGTTTGCGAATATTCTGCCCATGTGCCCGCCGCGAGAACGCCCCCCCCAATCAACCCAGAGCCTGCGCGGCGCAAGGTGCGGGTGTGGTTCAGGGGACCAGCACACTGGCGAGCGTCATCAGAATGGCCGGCTTGCCCTGCGATGTAAATCAAAATTTACGTCAACTTAGATTGACACTTTTGCATTTCGATGGGACTGTTGCCTATCCCGAGAGCCCGATGGACAGCCGGACGGGGAGAAGGAGACAGCGTGATCGCTAAGATCAACCAACCTCATCCGGGCCCTGCTCTGTATACCGACGAGGAACGCCGCCGTCGCGACGCGAGCGGTTGGACTCTGGTCCAGGGCATACTTGCCCCCGTTCAGTTCCTGGTCTTCCTGATCAGTCTGGGTTTGATCATGCGCTACCTCGCCACCGGCGAAGGTCTGGCCATGGCGCAGATGTCGGTCGTGGTCAAAACCCTGACCCTCTATGCGATCATGATCACCGGTTCGATCTGGGAGAAGGAGGTGTTTGGGGTTTACCTCTTCGCCCGGCCCTTCTTCTGGGAAGACGTCTTCTCCATGCTGGTGCTGGCCCTGCACAGCGCCTATCTGGTGGCGTTGTGGATGGGTGGCCTGGGTGCTGCCGGACTGATGGTCTTGGCCCTGGCGGCTTATGCCACCTACATCATCAATGCAGGACAGTTCGTGTGGAAGCTGCGCCTTGCGCGGCTGGACGCGGCACGGCGCGCCAATATGTTGGCGGATGGCAATCCCGGTAGCATTGAGGCGGTTCTATCCGCTGCTGGGAGGGTGTCATGAGCGTGGCCCAACCCGTCGCCTGCAACGAGCCCGCGCCCATCCGCCAACGTGGCCAGCATGAGGTGTTCTGCGGCCTCACTTCCATCATCTGGCTACACCGCAAGGTGCAGGATGCCTTCTTCCTTGTCGTCGGGTCGCGGACCTGCGCGCATCTGCTGCAATCGGCGGCGGGCGTGATGATCTTTTCCGAACCGCGCTTTGCCACCGCCATCATGGAAGAACGTGATCTGGCCGGGATGGCCGACATGCATGATGAGTTGGACAATGTGGTGGCGAGGTTGCTGGAGCGCCGGCCCGACATCCGCATGTTGGTCCTGGTCGGGTCCTGCCCGTCGGAAGTGATCAAGCTGGACCTGTCGCGGGCGGCGTCCCGGCTGAATGCCGTGCATGCCCCCCGCCACCGCGTGATCGCCTATTCCGGCAGCGGGATTGAGACGACCTTTACCCAGGGTGAGGATAATTTCCTGGCTGCCCTGATCGCTGACAAGGCGTCTACCCGGTCGGCTGGTGAGGCCGCAAAGCTGGTGGTTCTGGGCTGTCTGGCTGATGTGGTGGAGGATCAGTTCTCCCGCCTGTTCGCGGAGCTGGGCCTGTCCGGTGTCACCTTCCTGCCGGGCCGGGATGCCATCAAGGGTCTGGTGGTCGGTCCCGAAACCCGTTTCATCCTGGCGCAGCCCTATCTGGGGGCGGCTGCGGCTGCGCTGGAAGCGCGCGGTGCGCGGCGCATCGACTCCATCTTCCCACTGGGGGCGGAGGGGACAAGTGCTTGGCTGCGCGCCATCTGCATGACGTTCGGCGTCGATTTGGCCCGGCTTGATGCGGTGGTGGCACAGCCGCGCCGCCGCGCCGCAGAGGCCATGGCCCATTAC
>JAEMSB010000456.1 GCA_016463045.1 Niveispirillum sp. | reverse complement strand
TCCCCCTCCCTTCCCCCTGTATTCAGCGGAAGGGGAGAAGGGAGTGGCCGGGGTAACCCGGCCCAATGGCACCGCTGATCGCCGCTTCGTCGGCACCGGGGCAGCCCAAGGCGCCCGACAATCAACCGCCCTCCCATGCGCGACCGCCGATCACGGCCCTTCCGCGCAGCCGCACAGCCCGCCCGCCCGGCGGGCTTTTTGCGTTTCAGGAATGTGGAGACGCGAACACGTGGCGGGCCTGCATCGCTGGCATCACCATCAAAAGCCGGGGACCGCCTGGCAGCGTTCGCCGGCGGACAGTAGCGTCATCCTCACTGTTCATTTTCGAACAATCCAAGTCCATATCAGGTCGCAATTTCGACCACTTATCGCCACAGGCGCCACTATGTGAGCGAAATGGCGCAAATCACCCCATGGTATTTTCCAGAATATTGCCAAAAGGCACTTGGCACACCCTTTGCTGATGCAGGGTCATCGAAAGACACACCGACGGAGATGAAAATGACGAACCTGACGAGCCAGATCGACGCCACCGATGACAGCATCCTGAGCAGCCTGTTCACCTCTCTACCCACGGCTGCCGATCTGATCGAAGCGGCGACGGCGCTGGCCATCGGCGGTCTGCTGACCCTGGCCCTGCACACGATGCTCTGACCCGCGCCAACGCGAAACACCACACTGGATCACGGAGAAAACCATGTCCGCCTATATCAACGCCGCCGCCCATGACGCCGATGAAGTCCTGTCCGGCTTGCGCAGCTTCATCAAGGATGGCGCCAGCGCCTTTGAAATTGCCACGGTCCTGTCGGTTGCCCTGTTCCTGGCCACCACGCTCAACGCACTGGTTTGATATCCATCTCCGCACCTGCCGGGATGGGCAGGAAATTGGTCGGAACTTGGCCCGACACCTCACGCGGGATGCGGAAAATGGCCACGGTTCCTCGCCCTGGCACACTATCAATGACGATACTGCCGTTCAGACGCTGTGTGACCTGATTGAAGGCGACATGCAGGCCAAGGCCCATGCTGCCCGATGCGCGGCGGGTGGTGAAGAACGGGTCAAAAACCTTGGGCAGAATATCGGGCGGAATGCCGGCCCCGTGATCCTGCACCGCAATTTCCACCACCATTGAATCGATCTGCCTTGCCTGCACCAGGATGCGGCCCGGACGGTCGGGCGCATAGGCATGATCGGCGACATTGGTCACCAGATTGGTGATTACCTGTGCCAGCGCGCCGGGATAGGTGTCCATCTGTACCGAAACAACATCCAGTTCCAGCCGGTTGCCATTGCCTGTAACCCGGGCCCGGACCAGGGACATGATCTCGGCCAGATAATCATCCAGATCAAAGATGCGGCGCTCATCGCTGCCATGGTCAACGGCCACGCCCTTGAAGGTGCGGATCATGTCGGCGGCGCGGACCACGTTGCGTTGGGCCAGGACCGCCAGTTCCTGCCCATTGTCCAGCGTTTCGGTCAGCACAGTACGGGTCAGCGTGCCCCGCTTGATCAGGTCGCGCAGATGACGGACGCTGTCACTCAATTGCGACACAGCCGACAGCGTAACACCTAGCGGTGTGTTCACCTCATGCGCCACGCCGGCGACAAGCTGTCCCAGGGCCGCCATCTTTTCCTGCTGAACCAGCCGCTGCAACGCTTCGCGTGTTTCGGCCACGGCGCGGTCCAACTGCTGATACGCCTCGGCATTGGCCATGGCGATGGCGCCATAGGCACAAATGGTCCGGAAAATCAGCAACTCGCGAGGGCCATAGGCATCGGGCTTGTCGCTCTGCACCGACACGATCCCCAGCACCCGGTCCCCCAAGGTCAGGGGGCGGAACAGGACCGTGCGCATATGGCGGGTGCCGGGCACGGAGTTGGGGTTGGTCCGCTCCCCCCAGGCCACAAGGATTTCCTCATTATCGCGCACACAGCGGGCGGACAGATTGTCGGATGCCAGCGGCACCTGACGCGACGGCAAGCGCTTGCCATCCTCCATCCGGTAGCGGATGTCGATGAACTCGTTGGCTTCATCCTTCAGGCCCACGAACAAGGTGCTGGTGGGCATCAGGTCATGCAGATGGCGCGACAAGGTCGTGAAAACAGACTCACTGTCCAGCCGGGCGGTGATCTCCTGTCCGATGGCGCCCAGCCGTTCCAGCGTCTGGTTGGCACGGTCCAGTTCGCCGGCGCGCGCTGCCTCCGCCTCTGCCAGCATCCGGTGATGCTCTGCGTCGGACTTGGCACGGGCTGTGTCGAAACGAACCTGCAAGGCCTGGATGCGGGAACCATTCTGCTGGTCGAAATTGCGCTGCCAGCTTGCCCGGGCACAGCGCTCATAATGCAGCGCCTGACGATAATCACCTGCCGCCTCATAATCCCGGGCGAGTTCAGTATAGATATCGGCCCGTATGGTGAGCCCGTCCATACTGGTGCCTTTGGCGACCGCCTGTTCCAAGATAGTGATCGCCCGCGACGGATCGCCCCCATCCTGCACACGTCGCACGGCAGCCAAGGAACGTAGTGCTTCGACCTCGTAATAGGGATTTCCCCGGAAACCCGGTTGACTGAGGGTGCCCATAATCATCGCCTCGGCCTCGCCGACGCGGTTCAGTTTCAGCAGAGCCGCCGTCATCGCGCTGCTGTGCAAGCGTTCTGTATCGGGATGGCCAAGGTTGCGGGCGATAACTCCAGCCTTTTCAAACCATTCAACCGCCCGTTCCGGCATCCCGGTTTCCAAGCAAAGCCGCCCATAGGCGGAATAGGCGATGAAGTGACGGCGCGTATTTGTCAGCCGTTCAAGATGCGGCAGCGCTTCCTCGAACAGGGCGCCCGCCCGCGCATGATCGCCCAGGCTTGTCGTTGTTTCCGCCATTGACGACAAGGTGGTACCCAGTGCCTCTGGCCAGCCCATGGGTTTGGCCAGGGCATAGGCCTTCTCTTTCCATTCCAAGGCGGTCGGAAGGTCGAACAGGTTGGCATAGGCCGAACCCGTCACCGTCGCCAGGATAATGGCCAGCCATACCGCTCCCGCCGCCTGGGCATGATCGTAAGCTTCTTGCCAGTGGCGGATTGATGCGGGGAAATCCCCGTATTGAAAGGCAATGCCACCATGGAAGGTACGGGCATAGGCCTCCACCGCCGGATCGCCCAGCCACTTATCGGCGGCCAGCGCATCGGCCCAGCGTGCGTCCGCCGCCTTGGCATTGAGATAGCTTTGCTGATAGGCCAGCCAGCCCGCAGCGACCAAAGAACGCTTGGCGTCCCCGCCTTCCTGATAGAGACCCATGGCACGTTCAAGCAGGTGTGACGCTCCTTGTGCATCCCCCTGCGTCAGACAGAGTTCTGCCGCTGCGAAAGCGCAGTCACCCAGACCCACAAGATCAGCAGCCTCCTGAAAAGCTGCTTCCGCGAGGGGCAGCAATCGCAGCGCCTCCGGTACCTGCGCCAAGAGACGCAGACAGTCGACACGCGCCAGGTGCCAGCGCCCCCGCAGGTCCGGTGTCGCCTCCACCACCGCCAGAAAGCCGTCCCTATCCAGCCCGTCAAGAATCGAGAGGGCCGCAGCGGTGTCACGCTGCCTCAGATACCACGCCAGGACGACCCTGTGCCGACAGGACCGGAACAAGTCCTGCTCCTGGTCGATATTCGCCAGCAACCAAGCGATATCGTCCGGACGTCCAAAGAAGTCTGTCACGATGTTACGCATTGGACTCCGCAATGCACCATGAGGGGGATCACAAAGACTAACCAAAGCATGGTCGTCTTTTCCAGACGACAAAGGCAGGGATCAAATGAGCAAAACGTGCCGCACCCTCCATATCATTATTCAAGCCAAAGGCCAGACCCAAAACCAACAACGCCGCAGCATGCAAGCATACCGCGGCGCCGGTTGGCGTTAGTCAAATGCCCGCGCAGGGCAGCATGGTGGACGCGTCACTTCTTGTGATCAACAGGTTCGGCAGCGTCGTTCAACTCGGCGGCGTCGTTCAGTTCAGCTGCGTCGTTCAAATCGGCGGCATCGTTCAGCTCAGCTG
>JAEMSB010000455.1 GCA_016463045.1 Niveispirillum sp. | reverse complement strand
CACCCTGCACCTCTTCCTCCGGCAGGACCAGCTCGCCACGGGCGTGCAGGGTGTGGAACTGCGTGCCTTCCTCGATGGTCAGTTGATAAAGCGACAGGTGGCCCACGGCATGGTCCAGGGCGCGCGACAGCTCCTCCCGCCAGGCCGCCACTGTCTGGCCAGGCCGGGCATAGATCAGGTCGAAGCTGTATCGGGGGAAGATGGCGCGAGCCAGCCCGATGGCGGTCAGCGCCTCATCCGCCGAATGCCGGCGGCCCAGGGCCTTCAGGTCCGGCTCGTTCAGGGCCTGGATACCCAGGCTGACGCGGTTGACGCCGGCGGCGCGGAAGGCGCGGAACTTGTCGGCCTCCACGCTGGTCGGGTTGGCCTCCAGCGTCACTTCTGTCCCGGCGGGCAGGCCCCAGCGTTCATCCGCCCGCCTCAGAATGGCTTCCACGGTGGAGGGCGGCATCAGCGACGGAGTGCCGCCGCCGAAGAAGACGGAAGTCAGGGTGCGGCCCGGTGTCAGATCGGCGAAATGATCCAGTTCGCGCAGCATGGCCTCGGCCCAGCGCGGCTGATCCACCTTTTCCCGGACATGGGAGTTGAAGTCGCAGTAAGGGCATTTGGACGCGCAGAACGGCCAATGCACATAAAGCGCGAAACCCGGATCGGGCGGGGTACGCATCAAAACACTTCCTATTCCAGCACTTTGGCCTCGAACCCGCAAAGATCACGGACGATGCAGGCGGGGCAATCCGGCTTACGCGCCTTGCAGACATAACGCCCGTGCAGGATCAGCCAATGGTGCGCGTTCAGCCGCCAGGTCTTGGGCACACGCTTCAGCAAGGCCTGCTCCACCGCATCGACATCTTTGCCGGGCGCCAGACCGGTGCGGTTGGACACGCGGAAAATATGGGTATCGACGGCGATGGTCGGCTCCCCAAAGGCGGTGTTCAGGACAACGTTCGCCGTCTTGCGCCCCACGCCCGGCAGTTCCTCCAGATCCTCCCGCCGCCTCGGCACCTCGCCGCCATGCTTGGCCAGCAGGATCTCTGACAGCTTGATGGTGTTGGCGGCCTTGTTCTTATAAAGGCCGATGGTCTTGATATGGTCGCGCACCACCGCCTCGCCCAGGGCCACCATGGCCGCCGGGTTGTCGGCCTTTTCGAACAGCGCGCGGGTCGCCTTGTTGACGCCGACATCGGTGGCTTGCGCCGACAGGACCACGGCGACCAGCAGCGTATAGGGGTTGGAATATTCCAGCTCCGTCTTCGGTTCCGGATTGGCTTCCGACAGGCGGCGGAAGAATTCGTCGATGGCGGCGCGCTTCAATTGGGGCATCCGGGCGGGGGCAGGGGTGACGCCTAACATAGTCGGCGGGACAGCCTGTCGCAATCGCCCCACCTTGCCCCGCACTCGTCCGCACCCTATCGTCTATGCCATGAATGATGCGGTCGCCCCATCAACCGATGGCACGGTCCTGTTCCGGGCCGTGATCCATCCCCATCGCAGCCTGAGCCCGGCGGGGTTCCGGCGTTTGATGGTTTGCGTCGGCGCCTTGAGCCTGGGGGCCGGCGTCGCCTTTTACCTGTCGGGGGCTTGGCCCATCATCGGCTTCATGGGGGTCGATGTCGTCCTCCTTTACTGGGCGTTCAAGGCCAGCTACCGCAGCGCCGGTGCGTGTGAGACGGTGGAACTGACCGACAGGGCGCTGACGGTGGAACGCATCGACCCGTCGAACCGGCGGCAGGTCTGGACCCTGGCGCCCGGCTGGCTGCGCGTGCATCTGGATGAACCACTGCGGCCCGGCAGCCAGATCACACTGGCCAGCCACGGGCGGCATCTGGTGGTGGGCAGTTACCTGTCACCCGATGAACGCCGTGACTTTGCCGATGCCCTGCGCAATGCCCTTGAGCGCTGGCGCGGGGGAAGGTAGCGCTGGCGCGGCGTCAGGTGATGGCGTCCAGCTGTCCGTCCGACAGGTAACCCGGCACGACGGTGACAGGGATGCGCAGGCTGCCCGACATCTGCCCCACCACGAAGCTGATCAGCGGGCCTGGACCGCCGCGCCCCGTGCCGGCGGCCAGCACCAGGATGGAGATGCTGGGTTCCTCCTGGATCAGCTTCATCAGCTGCTCACTGGCCTGCCCGTCGCGGATATAGAGCATGGGCATGGAGCCGGCGATGTCCACCACCTCCTTGGCCAGCCGCTGCATCAGCTGCTCCGCTTCTTCCCGCTGCTCCTGCTTCATCAACTCTTCGATGGCACCCCAATGCTGCAGCTCCGACGGCGGAATGACATGCAGCAGGGCGACGCGGCCGCCCGTGGTGCGGGCGCGGCGGGCGGCGTAATGCAGGGCGACGGTCATTTCCTCCGTCTCGTCCACGACGACCAGGAAGATACGGGTCTTGTCGGTCATGGTTGCCTCCCCCCGAAGGCCATTATGATTTGCGGAAGACGATCCCGGCCAGCCAGCCCGATGTCACGGCCAGCATGATGCCCAGGATGGCGTAGAAGACGGAATTGCGCTGTGCGAATTCAAACACATTGGCGGAAAAGCCGATCTTGGAGACCAGCAGCGGCGTGGTCTGCGCGCTGACCACATCGCCGTCGCGGATCAGGAAGACCGACGCGGTATAGGTGCCCGTCGCCACATTGGCCGGAAAGAAGATACGTGTGCGGAACAGGCGCTGGCCCAGGAAGGACACCTCGCCCACTTCGGTCGTGTATAACCCCGCCCGCTGCTTGTTGCGGATCAGGGCGGCACGGAATTCGGCCAGCTTCTCGGGCGGCAGCTTGGCCTTTTCCGGCAGCAGCCGGACATAGTCCAGCCCGATCTCATGCCGTTGCAGCACGGTCGGCGGCACCACGCCATCCAGCGGGGCCGTCACCGCGACATTGTAATAGGCGGGCACCCGCGCAAAGGCGACATCCTCCACATTCATCCAGATGCCGGCCACCCGGTCCTTGCGCCGCACCGTCACCTCGCCCTCAGGCCCCTGCACCACGACCGCGACATCGCCATCCCCGTCCACGGCGCCGAACAGCACCACATCGGTGCCGGTGAAGCCCGTGGTGATGGCGATCAGGTGACTTGACAGGTCGGCGACCAGCGACTGTGCCCAGGCGGGCCGTGCCGCCTGCCACAGGCAGAACCCGGCCAGCAGCGCCAGGGGCAGGGCCAGAAGGCGGCGGTTGCGGCGGGTCATGTCATCACCGGCAGGGTGATGGAGAACAGATCCTCCGGTCGCACGATCAGGTCCACGGCCAGCTTCACGGCCACGGCCAGCACCATCAGGGCCAGCAGGGCCCGCGCCTGCTCACCCCGCAGCTTGGCCCCGGCGCGGGTCCCGAACTGCGCCCCGATCACCCCGCCAATCAGCAGCAGCAGGGCCAGCACGATATCGACCGTCTGGTTACCCACGGCCTGCAGGAAGGCGGCCAGACCCGTGGTGAAGATGATCTGGAACAGCGAGGTTCCGGCCACCAGGGCGGTGGGCATGCCCAGGATATAGATCATGGCCGGAACCAGCAGGAACCCGCCGCCAATACCCATGATCGCCACCAGCACCCCGCCGACAAAGCCGATGAAGGCCGGCAGCAAGGCGGAGATATAGAGGCGTGAGCGGGGGAAGCGCATCTTAAAGGGCAGGCCGTGCAGCCAGGTATGGTGATGCAGCTTGGACCGCACCGGCACGCCGCGCCCCTTCACGATGGCCCGCACGCTTTCCGTCAGCATCAGGGAACTGACGGTGCCTAAGAACAGCACATAGGAGAGCGAGATGACGAGGTCGATATGGCCCAGCTTCTGCAACAGGCCGAACAGCCAGACGCCCAGGCCGGTGCCGATGGCACCGCCGATGAGCATGACGCCGCCCAGCTTCACATCGACATTGTTGCGCCGCCAATGGGCCAGCACACCGGAAACCGAGGCGCCCACCAGCTGATTGGCCTGGGTGCCCACGGCAACGGCAGGTGGCACACCGATGAAGATCAGCAAGGGCGTCATCAGAAAGCCGCCGCCCACCCCGAACAGACCCGACAGGAACCCCACGCCGCCACCC
>JAEMSB010000454.1 GCA_016463045.1 Niveispirillum sp. | reverse complement strand
GCATCGCTAGCGGTGCGAACCAGCATTTCCGCCAGTCCGGCGGCATCCTCCCGGCTTTCCATGAAGGCACCCGATCCGAACTTCACATCCAGGACCAGGGCATTCAGGCCGGCGGCCAGCTTCTTGGACAGGATGGAGGCGGTGATCAGATGGATGCTTTCCACCGTCGCGGTGACATCGCGAATCGCATAAAGCCGGCGGTCGGCGGGGGCGATTTCATCCGTGGCCCCGACAATGGCGCAGCCGACCCGCCGCACGACGGTTTTCAGCCGGTGTAAGTCGGGCTGTGCATCATAGCCTTGGATGGCTTCCATCTTGTCGAGCGTGCCGCCCGTATGGCCCAGCCCCCGACCGGAGATCATGGGGACATAGCCGCCGCAGGCCGCGATGATGGGGGCCAGCAGCAGGCTGACCTTGTCCCCCACCCCGCCTGTGGAATGCTTGTCCAGGACGGGACCGCCCAGCCCCTCGCGCGACCAGTCGATGATGGCGCCGGACCCGGTCATGGCCCGCAGCAGGGCCAAGCGTTCGCCGTCATCCATGCCCTGGAACCAGACCGCCATGGCAAAGGCCGCTGCCTGGCCTTCAGACACCGATCCGTCGGTCAGGCCCGCGATGAAGGCGGCAATATCGTCCGCCGACAGGGCGTGCCCGTCACGTTTGCGGCGGATAATCTCCTGCGGCAGGAACATGGGTGCGGATACTCACCGGGGCTTTTGGCCGGGGCAGGCCATGGCAATGGGATCCACACCATAGCGTGTTCCCGCCGCCGGGTGCAGGGGGGCCGACATGCGAAATGCCGCAGGGCGCAGCAGCACCATATCCGGGTCCTGCCGGTGCAGCGCCTCCCGATTCGCGCGGCTGGCCAGCGCCGCCGTCAGCTGTGCCGCCAGCTTCGGGTCCAGGGACGGGCCGGCGATCCAGGCCACGGGCTGCATCATGGTCGCCACCTCGCCCTGGTCGGGGCCATAGGTGCCGGCGGCGATGGCGCCGGGCGTACCGAACGGGTGCAGGCCCGACAGGCGGCCCGCCGGATCACCCGTGACGGGCAGCAGCCGCGCACCCGCCGTCACGGCCATGGCCACCACCGGGTCGGGTGCGGCGGCGATTCGGAACAGCGCATCGACACGCCCATCGGCCAGCGCCAGGGCCGCCTGTTCGCCACCGATCTCCACCGCCCGCACCTGTTGCCGGCGCAGTCCGTAGGCGGACAGGATGCGTTCGGCCAGACGGCGTTCATCGCTGCCCGCCACGCCGATGGCGACGCGCCGGCCCTTCAGCTGTGCAATATCGGTCAGGCCGGTTTCGGCCCGGACCAGCACATGCAGTGATTCATTATAGATTTCGCCCAGGATGGTCAGTTCCGCCGGCCTGGCACCGGGGGCGGGGAAGCAGCGGGCGGCATAGATGCGGTCGGCAGGCGCCAGCCCGGTTTCAACGGCACCCGATGCCACCGCCTCCACAATGTCGCGGCGGTCGGGCAGGCTCTGCGTCAGGGCCACCAGCCCTTGCACGCCACAGGCGCGGTCATCATCGTTGCAGGCCGGCATACCCGGCGGGCGCGACAGGATGGAGGCCAGGGCAGAGCCGACATCGAACCCGCGTTCCCCCGACGGATCGGCCGCGATGCGCAGATAGCGCGCGGACGCATCCACACCCGCCGGTGCCCGGCCCAGGGCCACCAGAGCGGCCAACGGCACCGCCAACAGCGGAATTAACCAATATCTGGGGGACATGGCACAGGCGCCCTACCAAGTTTGGGCTTATTCACGCCTTTCCAGCCTGCCTGTCAAATGCGCCCTGGTGATGGCAGTCCGAAAAGTTCCGCCTGTTGCCCCCCGGATTCATTCCTTTTGGACAGGCGGCGCCGCCAGCGCATAAGCCACGATGGCGTTGGCGTGACCATGGCCCATGCCATGCTCCGTCTTCAGCAGGGCGACCAGTTCCATATGTTTGGCGGGCAGGCGCTGTTTGACCAGATCCAGCCAGTCCGCGATGGGACGGCCATATTTCTTCTCGATCGATGGAAAATAGGATGCGGGTCCCTTCACCGGTTCGTCAGCCATCGTCCCACCCAGCCATTGTATTTCAGATCGATACAACCCATGTGCCGGGAAGCGGGCGCTGTAAACAGCCGCGAGGCGTGGTTATGGGGCTGACACCCCGGATTCCGGGGCAGAACTAGCCTTTTGGGATATGCACGGGCTTTACGGTCCCCCCTGGCTGCGGCACTCTGTCCTTGAGGAAGCATCGCCATTGAGACGATGCCCGACGGGGGAAACGCGCATGGCATCACGGCTTGGCTCGATGCTGCTGGTCCTGGGTCTTCTGGGCGGTGCCGTCACCGCGCGGGCTGAACAGCAGATATTACCCGCCGCCGCCAACCTGACCGCCGAACAGCTTTTCTCTGTCGCCTTCCGCCCCATCATCGACAATGCCCTGAAACAGCCCAACATGCCGGCCCTGCTGGGCGATGGGCTGCGCCGGGTAGCGGCATCTGACCGGACACTGGGCGTCGTGTCGGTACCGGGGCACCTGCTACTGACGCGCGAGGGCGTGGAACTGGCGCGCGTGGTGCTGCCGGGTGACATGATCCCCGAACGCTGGGCCAATGCGACGGCGGAGATGCTGCGCGCCATCGCCGCCGCCTCCCCCGCCATCGCCGCCAAGGACCGGGAGCAGGTCTGGCGCGATATGTTCGACGGCATGATGACCGATCTCGACCCCTATTCCCGCTATGCCGAGCCCAACCGGGCGCAGGGGGAGCGTACCCAGCGCGAGGGGTATGACGGAATCGGCGTCGGCATCCGCAATGTCGATGGCTTTTACGAGATTTCCGACATGGTGCCCGACGGGCCGGCAGCGGCAGCCGGGGTGAAGGTCGGCGACCGGATATTCGAGGTGGCGGGCACCCGCACCCTCGGTCTGCCTTATGAAAGGCTGTCAGCCCTGATCCAGGGGCCGGAGGGTAGCTGGGTGGAAATGAAGCTGGGTCCCAGTGAACAGCGCCCGCGTAATGTCACCATCCGCCGCCGGCATCTGGTGCCCAATACCGTCCAGGCCGTCCTCAATGATGGTGTCGTGACCGTGCGGGTCGAGCGGTTCAACAATGCCACCCAGGATAATGTGCGGCAGGCCATCCAGCGCTATCTGGACCGGGGGCCGGTGCGCGGCGTTGTCATGGATTTGCGCGGCAATCCCGGCGGGGTGATGGTGCAGGCGGTGGGCGTGGTCAACCTGTTTGTGCCGCAGGGCCGAATCATCACCACGCGGGGCCGCAACCCCAGCTCCATCCAGTGGTTTGAGGCGCAGAAGCCGACCACCCTGTTCCCCGATCTGCCCCTGGTCGTGCTGATCGACGGGCAGACGGCGTCATCGGCGGAGATTGTGGCGGCGGCGTTGCAGGATGCAGGCCGCGCCCTGATCGTTGGCTCATCCTCCTATGGCAAGGGCAGCGTGCAGCATGTGACGCAACTGCCCAATGGCGGGGAACTGTTCATCACCTGGAGCCGGATTTATGCGCCCAGCGGGTACAGCTTTGACGGCCAGGGCGTGCTGCCCAGCCTTTGCACATCGCAGGCGGGCGTGAATGTGCAGTCGCTGCTGGCCGCCGCCGCGCAGGGCGACCGGGGTGAACAGGCGACAAGGTCGCGTCAGCGGCTGGCGGCCCCCGACGATGCAGAGGCGCTGGCGCAACTGCGCGCCACCTGTCCGCCAAAGCCCGCCGACAGCGTGGCATCCGCCGCCGTGACGGTATCGCTGGCCCGTGCCCTGGTGGAGGATGTGGGGCTTTACCGCCAAGCCCTCGCATCCCGGCACATCAACGTTGCGGAGAGGTAAGGTCTTTGTCCTTGACAGACGGGGGCGGATGCGTAGATTCCGCCGCTGTGCCGCCGGGGGTCTTCCTCCGGTGGACTTGGTTTATATTCATCGGCCGCGCGTCCTTGCGGTGGCCGCAAGTCAGACGCAGGTAGGGTATCATGGCTAAGCAGAACACCGTGCTGATCAAGCTGGTTAGCACCGCTGACACGGGCTACTTCTATGTGAAGAAGAAGAACCCCCG
>JAEMSB010000453.1:2117-4065 GCA_016463045.1 Niveispirillum sp. | reverse complement strand
GGTGAGCTTTATGCGGCCACACAGGAGGTGCTGAACGCCGCCGGCCTGCCCGCCTATGAAGTGTCGAACCATGCGCGGCCGGGCGAGGAAAGCCGCCACAACCTGACCTATTGGCGCTATGGCGATTATGTCGGCATCGGGCCGGGGGCGCATGGCCGCCTGACCCTGCCCGGCCAGGGCAAGGTCGCCACCCGCACCCACCGCGCGCCGGAGATCTGGCTGGACCGGACGCTGGCCAATGGCACCGGGGCCAAGCCGTTTGAAGCGGTGGCGGATGCCGACCGGCTGACCGAGATGCTGATGATGGGTCTGCGCCTGTCGGAAGGCGTGTCGCTGGCGCGGCTGGCGGCGGAAACCGGCAAGCCGCTGACGGACTGGATCGACCCGTCCCGCCTGGACGGCCTGATCCGTCACGGCATGCTGGAACAGCGCGGGTCCGTCCTGGCGGCCACAATCGACGGGCGGGAGCGGTTGAACGCCGTACTGGCGCGGCTTCTGGGGTGATTGGCCTTTATGGACTATCCAACTGGATAGGAGTGACTGCGTAGCCTGTTTAATAAAATGCCGTAAATTTCCGCATAAGCATGTCATCGACAGTCATTGTGGAAACCACGATGGCTAGAAGGTGGCCTGATATCCAAAATCATATCCCGTGATGCGGTCCTTTGGTTTGTTGATATCGAAGCTGAAGCGGTTTGATTTTGTATCCGAACCATTTTTCTTCGTATCCACTTGGAACCAATCTGTCGCCCATCCGGAAATTTGCCCCATGGAGCCGGCATGCGCAGCAATGGTCCCGTTTCGAACCGGGAAGTGGAGATGACGGATGGCGACCTGCTGGTTTCGAAGACCGATACTGGCGGCCGTATCACCTTCGTCAATGATGCCTTCATCGCCATCAGTGGCTTCTCCGAACAGGAACTGTTGGGCGCGCCGCACAATGTCATCCGCCATCCCGACATGCCGAAGGAGGCCTTTGCCGACCTTTGGGCCACCGTGAAGGCAGGCCGCCCTTGGGAAGGGCTGGTCAAGAACCGGTGCAAGAACGGGGATCATTACTGGGTCCGGGCCAATGTCACCCCGATGCTGGAGGATGGGCAGGTCACGGGCTACATCTCGATCCGGTCGAAGCCCTCGCGGGCCGATGTCGCGGCGGCGGAAAGTGTTTATGGGGCAATGCGCAGCGGCAACGCCGGAAACCGTCAGGTCCGGGGCGGCAGCGTACAGGGTACAGGTCTGCTGGCCACCGCCACCAGTTGGTTCAATTCCGTGCGCGGGCGTCTGATCCTGGCCTTATCCACGATGCTGATCCTGCAATTGGTGATCGGCGGCATTGGGATGAAGGGCATTGATGATGGCCATACCCGCATGTCGCATCTGAACGATGAAGCCGTCGTGCACATGCGTCGGCTCAAGATCGTCTCCGATGCCTATGCCGTGTTCATCGTCGATGCCTCGCACAAGGTCCGTAACGGCAACTTCACATGGGAAGAAGGCATTAAGTCGATCGATAAGGCGCATGCCGACATCAAAAAGGAATGGGGCAATTTCACCAGTTCCGACATGGATGATGATGAACGCACCTTGATTGCGAAGGTCTCTCCGCTGCTGGGCGCCGCAGACGCCACAGTCGAAGCCCTGCGCGCCGCCATGAAAGCGCAAGATCGCAGTACGCTTGACATGCTGGTAAAGGAAAGATTGTACCAGACCATCGACCCTGTTTCCGACATCATCAGCCAACTGGCCGAAATCCAGTTGGCGCATGGACCGGAGGCGCTGGACGAGAGTGAAGGGGAGCATGATAGGCTGCTTCTGATCCAGTCGGTCATCGGCATCATCGGTCTCGCGGTGACGGCAGCCGCCGGCTTCTGGCTGCTGCTGACCATCCGCCGGCCCATGGCCGCCATGCGCAACGCCTTCGACGCCATCGCAGCGGGCCGCATGGATC
>JAEMSB010000453.1:0-2107 GCA_016463045.1 Niveispirillum sp. | reverse complement strand
TCGACATGCCCGACGCGCGGGAATTCAAGGGCGTGTTCGGACAGTTGCGCGCCACCCGTGCCAAGCTGGCCTTCTCGCGGGAGGAGCGACAAGTGGCGGAGGCCAAGTCAAGGGCCGAGACGCGCCAGCGCCTGCTGGAAACCTGCGACGCTATCGAAACCGACCTAATCGCCACTTGGCAGGGCGTGGAACAGAGCTGTCAGCGCGTGGTGGGTGGCATGGATCAGTTGAGTCATGCCATCGGGTCGGTGCGGGAGAACGCCGTGCTGCTGTCCTCGGTCGCCGAACAGACCTCTGCCAATGCACAGAACGTGGCCGCCGCGACGGAGGAGCTGGGCGTGTCGGGAACCGAGATCGCCCGGCAGGCCAGCCTGTCCAATCAGGTCGTGGCACGCGCCGTTGCCAGCGCCCGCGACGCGCAGGGTGCCGTCTCCCGCATGTCGGAAGCCACGGGCGAAATCCGCGCCGTCGTGGGCCTGATCGCCGAGATCGCGGAGCAGACCAACCTTCTGGCCCTGAATGCCACGATTGAAGCCGCGCGCGCCGGCGATGCCGGCAAGGGCTTTGCGGTGGTCGCGTCGGAGGTGAAAAGCCTGTCCAACCAGACCCGCAACGCGACCGAGGATATCGCCAAGCGGATCGAGGCAGTGCATGCCGCCGTGGAAGGCAGCGTTGATGGCATCAATGCCGTGATCCGCGTGGTGGAGGAGATCAACCACACGGCCACGGCCACCGCCGCCGCCGTGGAGGAACAGTCCGCTGCCAGCGCCGAGATCGGTCGCAATGCCGAGGAATCGGCCAGCGGTGCCGCCCAGGTCAGCCAGAGTGTGGCAAGGATCAGCGGAGACGTGGACGAAGCCAGTCAGGTGACGGGGGAGGTCCAGGCGCGGGTCGGCGATACCCAGCGGTCGGTCTCCGCCCTGCGCACACGGCTGCTGACCACCCTGCGGCAATCGGTGGCCGGCGACCGCCGCAGCAATGACCGCATCCCCACCGACCTGCCCGCCCGTCTGGTATCCGGTGGTGGTAACTGGGATATCCGGGTGCTGGACCTGTCGGTGGATGGTGCGCTGCTGACCATGCCGGCGGGGCTGAAGGTCGATCCGGGGGCGCGGGCGCAACTGACGTTGACCGATCTGGGCACCTTGTCCACGCGGCTGGTGGGGACCAGCGACCTGGGACTGCACGTCAATTTCGAACCGCGCGTGCAGGAACAGGAGGCGCTGACCAGCTTTGTGCAACAACTGGTAAACGCCGAGTCGCTGTTCGTGACCGCCGCCCAGGATACAGCGGCAAAGCTGGGGGTTGCCCTGTCCGAGGCACTGGCCGCCGGGCGGATCAGCGAGGATGATCTGTTCTCCACCGAACTGCATCTGGTACCGGGCTCCGACCCCGAACAGTTCACCGCCCCCTTCACGACCCTAACGGATCAATTGTTCCCCGCCATCCAGGAACCAGTCCTGAAGCTTGACCCGTCGGTGCAATTCTGCGCAGCGGTGACGGGCATCGGCTATCTGCCCACCCATAACGCCAAATTCAGCGAGGCGCCGCGGCCCGGTGACCGTGACTGGAATATCGGCCATTGCCGCAACCGCCGCATCTTTGACGACCGGGCCGGCATGGCCGCCAGCCGCAATAGCCGCCCCTTCCTGATGCAGGCTTATATGCGCGATATGGGCGGCGGGCAGGTTGTACGCATGAAGGAGGTTGACGCCCCCATCATCGTCGCCGGCCGCCGCTGGGGCAATCTGCGCCTCGCCTACAAGAAGTGACCCTACCGGAAGCCCCCCTGGAACCGGTCCATGGGGGCTTTCCCGGCGGCGCGATTGCCGCTATATGGGGGGCGTGGTTGGCGTCCGTAGCTCATCAGGATAGAGCGCCGGTTTCCTAAACTGGAGGCAGCAGGTTCGAGTCCTGCCGGGCGCGCCACATTTCTCCGCCTGAAATCAGCGCCGTCCGCCCGCTGCCCGACGCGGAGCAGCGCCCCAGCCACGACGGCTATCCTCGTCGAACAGTTCCGCCAGCTTTTCCATCATGGTGCCGCCCAGCTGTTCGGCATCAATGATGGTGACGGCGCGCCGGTAATAGCGCGTGACGTCATGGCCGA
>JAEMSB010000452.1 GCA_016463045.1 Niveispirillum sp. | reverse complement strand
TGCCAGCCCAGCGGATCACCCCCGGACCAGCCCAGCCCCGGCATGACCAGCAGCAGCGATCCGGTCCCGCCCGGCACCATCACCTCCCGCGCGCGGGTCACCAGGGTACGCAAAAGGGCAGGGTCAGTGGGATGGCAGCATAGGGTGCTGGCCACGACATCCAGTCCCGCCGCCTTGGCTGCACGGTCCCAGGCCTGCAGCGCGATGCCATTCAGACCACCGGAAAACAGCGGCGTTGGCGGTAGCAGGACCAGACGGTCAGGCCGGAAGGCGGAAACATCATGGGCAATGGCGATGGGTGATGGCGGCGCGAACAGACCGGCGGTGAAGACCCGCACAATCCCATCACCCCACAGGGCGTTCTCTAACTCCGTACCCATCGGATATTCCGCCGGGCTGGTCAGGTCATCCAGAAGGAAATGCCGGGCCAGACGCCGGGCGCGCAAGCCCAGCAATGGCCGCATGGGCAGGGAGGGCGGATCCTGCCGCTGCGCAGCCAGCAAGGCCTGCAGGTAAGGCAAAATCAACCCATCTGCCGCCGGCTGGCCCGGCTGCATCAGAACGACGGCGATACGGTCCCGAAAGGAAGCTGTCACCACCGGCACACAAATTGTGGGATCGCGGAATCAATCCCTTGTGGCAGGCTTCCAGTCCCGGATCAACCCAGCCAAACGAGATACGTTTTCCGGCGGTGTTTCCTTGATGATCCCGTGACCCAGGTTGAAAATGAAGGGTCCGTTGCCAAGAGTTTCCAGCAGATCCAGGACGGCGCGGTCCATTTCCTCCCCGCCGGCGATCAGCAGGACAGGGTCCAGATTGCCCTGGACGGCGACCTTGCCCTGCAGGTGCTGTGCTGCCCAGGCAGCCGGCACGCCCGGGTCCAGCGACACGGCATCGACGCCCGCCTGCTCGACAAAGCTTTCCAGGTTCAGGCCGGCCATGCGGGGGAAGCCGATGATGGGCGTGCCCGGATGCCGTTCCTTCAGCGCCGCCGTGATCCGCCGCGTCGGGGCCACGACAAAGCGCTGGAAATCGGCGGCGGACAGGGCACCGGCCCAGCTGTCAAACAGCTGCACCAGTTCAGCGCCGGCCTTGATCTGCATCGACAGATATTCAACCGTCGCTTCGACCAGGATATCAATCAGCCGGTTGAAGCCGACAGGGTCGGTATAGGCAAAGCGCTTCACATGCGCATATTCCTTCGATCCACCCCCTTCAACCATGTAGCAGGCGACGGTCCAGGGCGAGCCGGCGAACCCGATCAGGGCCGTCCGTTCATCCAGGGAGGCCCGAATGCGTGACACCGTCTCGTACACGGGTGCGGCTTTCCGGTGAAGCCCGTCCAGATCCAGCTTCAGCAGGCCCTGCTGGTCCCGGATGGCGTCCAGCACCGGGCCTTCACCTTCCGCGAACCGTAGACCCTGTCCCAAGGCGTGCGGGATGATCAGGATGTCGGAGAACAGGATAGCCGCGTCCATGCCATAGCGGCGCAGCGGCTGCAGCGTCACTTCACAGGCCAGTTCCGGGTTCATGCACAGATCCAGGAAGCCACCTGCCTGTGTCCTCACCTGCCGGTATTCGGGCAGATACCGCCCCGCCTGCCGCATCAGCCAGAAGGGCGGCGGCGTTTGGGGCACACCGGCCAGCGCGGCCAGCATCTTCTTTTGCGGAACGGCGGAGGTGGCGGTCATGTATCCAACCCAGGTCACGAATGCAGAACGTGCCAAACCTTATCCCAACCCCTCTCTTAAAACTTAACTTTTTTATAGAAAGGATTGAGGGAGTAGTGGGTCCTGTGGATAACGTTAATTCATGTTTGTCCGCATTTTTGTCCACAGTTTGGGTGCCTGCTTCAGGGTGTGGAAAAAAATTGTGGAAAACTTTATGGAGTTTGCTGCAAAAGGCGCAGAAATGCTGGTTTCCCAGGGATCATTGCGATATGGGGACAATCGATTTGTGTTCCCCGATTCGTCCTTGATTCCCAGGTAAACAAGCAGACTTAATCCCAGATCGGGTATCAGGGCAGATAAGTACGGGCTTGCAAGGGATGGAAAAGCCCGGCTACGCCTTTTCTGCCTGTTCACGCACATCCTTCCCCGACATATCCCCAGGAGCGGTCCACAGGATGCACCCCGGCGATCATCATGGCGGCCATATCAAGCCGCCGTCCGTACCCAGGAACTTCCATCTGCATCTGGTTTCCGATGCGACGGGGGAGACGATCAATTCCGTTGCCCGCGCCTGCGTCAGCCAGTTCGATCAGGTGCACCCGGTCGAGCATTTCTGGAATTTGGTCCGCACCGAACGGCAGCTGGATATGGTGCTGGAAGGCATCCGGGAGCATCCGGGCCTGGTGATGTTCACCCTGGTGAACGAGAAACTGCGCCATAAGCTGCAGGATACCTGTCGGGAACTGGGTATCCCCAGCATTTCCGTCCTGGACCCGCTGATCAATGCGCTGGGCACCTATCTGGGCCTGCAGAGCCAGTCGAAGCCCGGGCGTCAGCATGCGCTGACCGCCGAATATTTCGGCCGCATCGACGCCATGGATTTTGCCCTCAACCATGATGATGGGCAAAGTGCTTGGGGTCTGCATGACGCCGACGTGATCCTGGTGGGTGTCAGCCGGACATCGAAGACGCCGACCTGCATCTATCTGGCCAATCGCGGCATCAAAGCCGCTAATATCCCCTATGTACCCGGCTGTCCCCTGCCGCCGGAACTGGATCAACTGACCCGGCCCCTGATCGTGGGTCTGACCAAGGACCCTGAACGACTGGTACAGATCCGGCGTAACCGCCTGAAACTGCTGAATCAGGGCGACGACACCTCCTACACCGATCCCGAACGGGTGAGGGAAGAGCTGCTGGAGGCAAGGCGCCTGTTTACGCGCAAGGGCTGGGCCGTCATCGATGTCTCCCGCCGGTCGATCGAAGAGACGGCGGCAGAGGTGATGATGCTGTTCGCCCGCCGCCGGCCACAGGCGGCTGCGGCCATCGACAGTATCAAGGGCGATGAATGATGCCGGCCTTTCTGACGACCGAACCCATCATCCTGGCATCTGCCAGCACCTCTCGCCGCCGCATGCTGGAAGCGGCAGGGGTGGAGGTTCATGCCGAGGCGGCACGGGTGGATGAAGAAGAGATCAAGCTATCCGGAAAGGCCGCCGGCATGAAGCCGCCGGAGGTGGCGGAAGCGCTGGCTGATCTGAAGGCCTCCAAGCTCGCGCGCAAATATGTCGGCGCCTATGTCGTGGGCGGCGACCAGATGCTGGAATGCGACGGTCGCTGGTTCGACAAGCCGATGGATCGGGCCGATGCCGCCAACCATCTGCGCCTGCTGTCTGGCCGTACACACACGCTCTATTCCGCTGTGGTCGTGTTCCATAATGGCACCCGCGTCTGGCACCATATCGACCATGCCACCCTAACCATGCGGCCCCTGTCCGACGCCTTCATAGAGCGTTACCTGGATGCCGCCGGTGATGCCGTTCTGTCCTGTGCCGGCTCCTATCAGGTGGAAGGGCTGGGGGCGCAGTTGTTCAACAAGGTGAAGGGTGATCATTTCACCATTCAGGGTCTGCCGCTGCTGCCGCTGCTGGATTTCCTGCGCGTGCGCAAGCTGTTGCCGGCCTGACAGGAGAGTATCTGAATGTTGACGGGGAAGGGGCTGATCGCCGGGGTCATGGGCTGGCCCATCGGTCATTCGCGCAGCCCGCTGCTGCATGGGTTCTGGCTGCGCCATTATGGGATCGACGGTGCCTATGTGCCGCTGGCCGTACCGCCGGATCGGGCCGAACAGGCCATCCGTGCCTTGCCCGCCATGGGATTTCGCGGCTGCAACGTCACCATCCCACACAAGGAGGTGGCGTTCCGCATCGTTGACCGGTTGGACAGCAGCGCCCGGCGCATCGGCGCCGTCAACACCATCATCGTGGCCGAGGATGGCACCCTGGAAGGCCGCAATACCGATGGGTTCGGCTTCTGGGAAAATCTGGTTGCCACTGCACCGGCCATCTGGTCCGTGACACGCGGCCCATCGGTGGTGCTGGGGGCCGGGGGGGCGGCGCGGCGCGCGCGCG
>JAEMSB010000451.1 GCA_016463045.1 Niveispirillum sp. | reverse complement strand
CCATAAGCCCTGGCCAAAAGGGGAGTGGCGTGGGAGAGGACGGAACGGGGTCCAAGCTCCGTCTCCGCGACCTGTCCGGCCAGGGCCGGCACCATTTCCGGACGCAGCGCGCAGCCAGTGCCGGTGGCCACAACCCGGATGTCGCCATCGTCGCCCATCACCCGAACCGAACCGCCACGCGGCAACGCCTCTTCCGCCAGCAGGGCGGCCAGCAGGGCGGTTTTCAACAGGCCGGGCGCCGGGTCGAATGGCGTGGCGGTCCATTCCAGCCGGACCTTGCCGCCCCGGAACCAGCCTTCCAGGGCTGCACGGGCATCACCAGCGGACAGCGACTGCCCGCCCGCCGCACCCAGCGCCACGCGGTAAAGCCTCAACCGGGCGGCGGCTGTCTCCGCACTGTCGGCGATCAGGTCCAGCGCCTCGCCGCCGCTGTCACCGCCTTCATCCAGCAGTTCGACACCATTATTGATGGCCCCGACCGGTCCCACCAGATCATGGCACAGGCGGGAGCAGAGCAGCTCCACAGCCCGAATTCCCAAGCTCATCCGCATCCTCAGCGCTGGGGCACAGCCCCTCCCCCGCCGGGGATGGCGTGCCATGTCACCGGCGGATAGGATAGGCTGGCGCCACCCAACTGGAAACCATTCAAATGTCCGACATCCTGGCCCCCGGCATTTTTGTCCGCCACCCGTCGCAGCCTGACTGGGGACTGGGTCAGGTGCAGTCTGTGGTGGGCCAACGGGTGACGGTGAATTTCGAACATGCCGGCAAGCTGCTGATCAATGCCGCTGCCATATCGCTGGACATTGTAGACCCGGACGAGGAGGGGTGACCCTCACTCATCCTCCCAATAATTCACAGCGGCACCGGGCCGCGTGATCATGCGCATGCCGCTGCCGACATGGGAGATGCCGATCTTGCCGCTGTCGGGATAATCCACGATGTCGGGCGACATCATGGTGCTGATGCCCAGATAGCGCAGATCCACATCCCCATCATTGATGATCTGATGCGCGGTAGAGGCGTCGCCCGGCGGGCAGGAGACGATGTCGCCCGCCCGCAGCGGATGCTGGCCATCACCCAGGCGCAAGGTGCCCGTCCCCTCTAGGATGATGAACAGTTCCTCGTTCACCCGATGGTTATGAAAGGGAAAGGCGCGCTTGCCGGGCGGTAACACCGTCAGCATGCAGCCCAGATGGCGTGCGCCGATCAGGGGACCGATGCGGGCGATCAATGGCGCGAACCGTTCCGCCGTCTCCCCCTTTGGCCCATGCTCGACCGGGAAGCCGTCGGGATTGAGACTGTCCAGATTGATGATGGGCACAATACCGGCATCAGCCATGGCGATCCCCCCGTCTTTTTGATTTTGTACTTGGTTTGTTCGCAATCAAACCACAAAAAAGGCGCCCGGTCCAGGGCGCCTTCATCGCAAGACAAATAAGCGGGACAGAGCCGCCGCTTACCACTTCCGCTCGGTCTTCAGCTGGCCACCATTCAGGGCGTCCAGGAAGCTGCCGCTGGCCTTCGGGCGCTGCGCGCGCACCATGCGGGGGTTGGGCTTCTTCTTGGCTTGCTCGACCACCTTGATGGCGTGGGTCGTGGCCTCATTCTCCACGCGGCGGCGCACATCCTCATCCAGGGACTCAAAGGCCTGCTGCGCGAAAACCAGCGCATTTTCTGACCGGGTTTCCACAACCTGACGCAACGCGTTGGCGGCCATCAGGCATTCCAGACGCTCCGGCCCTGTGACATCGTCAAGAGCACCAGCGAGAATCCCAATCGCTTCCAAGGTTTTGGGGTCACTCAATTCCACGGACATCTAAACACGCACCCTTCAGGTACAATCACTCTCGGCTATATAGTCCCACCGTCCGCAGAAAACCGCAACAAATAGTCTGGAAACAGTGTGCCATGCGGCTGACGCAAGGACCCCGCGCGCCGGCAGCGGGTTTACACAAGGCTGCCCGAACGGCATCGTCAAGCCCATGTCGAAGCGCACCCAGACCACTACCACCATGACTAAAAAGACCACCCTGCGGGGCGGGCTTTTTGTCATGCGCGCGGCCTGACGCGAACGACAAAAGCCAGATGCCCCGCCGGGAACGGACGGGGCGGCCAATGGTGGACCAGACCCCGTCTCCGGCACAGACGATGCCAAGGAACAGGGTCCATGAATATTCGCGTTGCCCCCGAAAACCTGAACGAAGCCGCTAAGCAGGCCATTTCCGTGGCCGTTGTTGGTGCCACCGGTGCCGTGGGCGTCGAAATCCGTGAATGCCTGGAAAAGTCGGGCCTAAACCTGTCAACCGTGCGGCTGCTGGCGTCCAAGCGCTCCGCCGGTCAGCGCGTGCCCTTTGCCGGTGGCGAGCTGGTGATCGAGGAACTGACCGATGACAGCTTCCAGGGCATCGACTACTCCCTGTTCTCCGCCGGCAGCGGGATTTCGAAGGCGTTCGGACCCAAGGCCGTGGCCGCCGGCGCCGTCGTCATCGACAATTCATCCGCCTTCCGCATGGATGAGGCCATTCCGCTGGTCGTGCCGGAGGTGAACCTGGACGTGATCCCGGCGCAGCCCGGCATCATCGCCAATCCCAACTGCGTGGCCATCATCGCTACCGTCCCGCTGGCCCCGCTGAACGCCCGCCACACCATCCGCCGCGTGAATATCGCCACCTATCAGGCGGCCAGCGGTGCGGGTGCGGCGGCCATGGAGGAGCTGCGCCTCTCCACCGCCGCCTATCTGGCCGGCGAACATTATGAGCCGAAGGTCCTGAAGCACCCCTACGCCTTCAACGTCTTCTCCCACAATGCCGACGTCAACCCGCAGACGGGCTACAATGGCGAGGAGGAGAAGGTGATCGAGGAGACGCGCAAGATCATGCGCCGTCCCGACCTGCATATCTCCATCACCTGCGTCCGCGTGCCCGTTCTGCGCGCCCATTCCATGGCAGTAACGGTGGAGTTTGATGAGGTGGTGAGCCCGGACGAGGTGCGCGCCATCCTGCGCGACGCGCCCGGCGTGCGGATTGTCGATAACATCGAGGCCAACCACTTCCCCATGCCAAACGAGGCGTCGGGCCAGGGCGATGTGCTGGTCGGCCGCATCCGCCGCGACCTGGGCGACCCGTCGGGCCGCTCCATCGCCCTGTTCCTGGCGGGCGATCAGTTGCTGAAGGGCGCGGCCCTGAACGCCGTGCAGATCCTGCAGCGGCTGGTCGGGTAAGGGATCGGGTGTGGTGAGGGACGACCCTCACCACACCCGATCAATCCCTACTGCTTCTTACCCAACAATCCCTTCAGCAGGCCCTTTGCCCCGTCCTTGGTCTTCAGCTTTTCCAGCGCATCCTGCGCCTTCTTGGGGTCCTTCAGGGCAGCCTTGACGGAGGAGGACAGGTCGGGGGTCCAGGAGAGATTATCGAAGGGCCCGCGCACGCGGATCGGCACCGTGATGCCATCGACATCGATGCGCGTGGTACCCTGCCCTTCCAGGCTGCCCACCAGCTTGGGCGACAGGCGCATATCCACGCGTTTGGAGGGCAAGTTGACATTGCCCTTGCCGGTGACACGCAGCAGCGGGGCCAGAAGGTGGAAATCCTCTGTCGTAGCGATGCCGTCGGTCAGGGTGAAGGTGCCGCCCATTTCGGCAAAGTCGGTCTGCGGCGGCTCCGCACTGGCGTGGCCGATGGCGCTGCGCACGATCTGCGCCAGGTTGACGCCCTTCACGGCCCCATTCAGGAACAGGACATTGCCGCCGCCATTCAGGGTGCCCACCAGTTCCTGCTGATTGGTGCCGCTGGCCCGGATATCGATATTGGCGTCGGTGGCGCCCGACAGCTTGTCAAACCCGGCGAAACGGGTCAGCAACGGTTCGGCCTGTACGCCCTTGGCATGCGCCGCCACAGCCAGGGCGTTGGTCTGACGTCCGGCATCCAGCGTCAGCTTGCCACCGATGGTGCCGCCGAACAGGGCGGTGTCGGCCAGCCCGGCATTCAGCCGCCCGTCGGTCAGTTTCAGGGTCAGGGTCGTGGCCCCGACCTCCACTACCTTGACCAGCAGCCCCGCCAGTTGCAAGGACATATCC
>JAEMSB010000450.1 GCA_016463045.1 Niveispirillum sp. | reverse complement strand
GTCGTGGACGTGGCTTTCGCGCAGGCCAGCGTTGGTGATGCGTACGAATTGCGGCTTGGTGCGCATTTCCTGGATGGTGGCGCAGCCGGTGTAGCCCATGGAGGCGCGCAGGCCGCCGATCAGCTGATGCACCACGGCCCCAATCGGGCCCTTGTAGGGCACGCGGCCTTCCACGCCCTCGGGCACCAGCTTCAGGGTGTTGGACACTTCGGCCTGGAAATAGCGGTCGGCGGAGCCGCGGGCCATGGCGCCGACGGAGCCCATGCCGCGATAGGCCTTGTAGGAGCGGCCCTGGAACAGGATGACCTCACCGGGGCTTTCATCCGTGCCGGCGAACAGGCCGCCCATCATGGCGCAAGACGCGCCGGCGGCGATGGCCTTGGCCAGATCGCCCGAGTACTTGATGCCGCCATCGGCGATGACGGGGATGCCCTGCTTCTGGCAGGCCTCAACCACATCCAGGATGGCCGTCAGCTGCGGTACGCCCACACCGGCCACGATGCGGGTGGTGCAGATGGAGCCGGGGCCGATACCGACCTTGATGGCATCCGCACCGGCATCGATCAGGGCCAGCGCCGCGTCGGCGGTGGCGACATTGCCAGCGATGATCTGGGTATAGTTCGGCAGGTTGCGGGCGGCGCGCACCTGATCGGCCACCTTCTTGGAATGGCCATGGGCCGTGTCGATGACCAGGACGTCAACGCCGGCATCGAACAGGGCGGCAGCGCGTTCCAGGCCATCGGGACCGGTACCGGTGGCGGCGGCGGCGCGCAGGCGACCGGCGGCATCCTTGGCGGCATGCGGATGGTTCTGCGCCTTTTCGATATCCTTGACCGTGATCATGCCGATGCAGCGATAGGCATCGTCCACGACCAGCAGCTTTTCGATGCGGTTCTGGTGCAGAAGGCGCTTGGCCTCTTCCTTGGACACGCCCGGCTTGACGGTGACCAGACCATCCTTGGTCATCAGCTCGCTGACCGGCTGGTTCGGGTTGTTGGCAAAGCGCACGTCGCGGTGGGTCAGGATGCCCACCAGCTTGCCGGCATCATCCACCACGGGGAATCCCGAGAAGCGGTAACGGCGCTGAAGCTCCTGCGCGTCGGCCAGGGTATTGTCGGGGCGCAGCGTGTAGGGGTTGACCACCATGCCCGATTCGAAGCGCTTGACGGCGCGAACCTCATCGGCCTGACGGCTGATATCCATGTTGCGGTGGATGACGCCGATGCCGCCCGACTGCGCCATCGCAATCGCCAGAGCCGATTCCGTGACCGTATCCATGGCGGCCGACAGCAGCGGAATGCCCAACTGGATCGACTTGGTCAGCCAGGTCTTGGTGTCAACCTCTGCCGGCATGACCTCCGATGCGGCGGGGACCAGCAGCACATCGTCAAAGGTCAGGGCTTCGCGGAAACGGTCAGAACTGGACATGAACCTGGCTCTCCCATGGGCGGGCCGGCGGGGCCGCCAAGAAACGGGTTATGGGACACCGAGCCCGCCCGCACCCGATGGCGCAAGCTGGTTCCATGTCCCAGATCAAAAGGTTCGCCGCACTATACACATGCGGGTGCTGTTGGGAAGCTACCAGGGATGGGGGGCCAGGGTTGCCATTTGGGCAAGGCGCTTGTTGATTGCTGTGTAGGTGTCGACCTCCGGTCACACCAGCAACAACAACCCGTCGCTTTCCTGAGGGACGCCCAGCACCGACAGCGCCAGACCGGCGAAAGTGACGGAGATGTCGATGCGCCCGTCGGCGTCCAGATCGGCATGCAGGGTCGCCCCCTTGTACCCGGCGGTGCCGTCATCGGCGGTCCAGGTGAAGCGGCTGGTGCCGGGGCGCCAGCCCCAGATATTCACCTGCTCCCCCTTTTCGAAATCGACGATGGTGGTCCAGGCCACCTGACCGCCGCGCCCGTCGGCAAAGAAGATGTCCTGCCCCGCCCCGCCGATCAGGAAGTTGGAGCCGATGCCGCCATCCAGCACGTCATTGCCGGCCCCGCCATTGGCGGCATCATTGCCGGCGCCAAGGTTGATGAAATCATCCTGATCGCTGCCGGCGACATTGTCGCCGCCCGCCGTCCCCAGCATCTGCCAGTCCAGATGCGTTACGGGACCGGTATAGGCCGTGGGCGTGGTGGCGACGAAGCTGTTGGTGGTGCTGTTCCAGGCCTGGAAGGTGACGGGCGCGAACAGGGCGGCCTTGGCATCCACCCCGACATTCAGGCCGCTCATGCTGACGGTCTGATAATAGCTGCCGGTCAGGCCGCCGCCGCTGAACCCCAGAGTCCAGGTGCCGTTGGTCATGGCGATGGCATAGCCGCCGGCGGCACTGGTCTGCCCCAAGACATTGCCATTCACGGCGATCGATACGCCCCCTACCCCTTCGCCGGGATTGTAATAGCCATCGCCGTTGAGGTCGTTGAAGACCACGCCGGTGGCGTAACGGGCCTGTCCCGTGGCCGCGAAATTCTGGGTGATCATGGAGGCGTTGTAGCCCGTCATTTCCCCCAATTGCTGGCTGATCCCGATCTCCCGGTAATTCTCGCCAAAGATATTGACGCGGTGGCCGGGGCTGAGGAAGAGGCCGCGATGCTGCTGTTCGATGTAAGAGGCGAGCTGGCTGGAGCGGATCTGGCCCGTCGTCCCGCTCCACGAAATATTCTCCCCCCAGGTATAGGCACCGGTGAAGCGGTAACCGGCGGCGGCCATCCGGTCGCCAGGGCTGGAGCCGTTGATACCGGTATGGCTGAACGTATCGGTCGCCAGCATCCAGTCGCTATGCGCCTCTGCCGCCGCCGCCAGCAGATTGTTGGGGGCCAACGGCTGCTTGGCGCTGGCAGAGATGGTGCCGGGGTTCAGCCCCTGGTTCAGGTCGATGCCGAAGGCGGCCGCCGCCGCCACGGGATCGGCCCGCGCCCGGTTGATCAGGGTCAGCATATACAGTTCGTAGGCGTCGAACTCGGCCATCGCATCTCTCCTTACCTGCCAATATTGGAAGGGAAGGTAGCGGAGGGGCACAATGGCTCTTTCGGGTGAGGCGTGTGACAAGTGCAGACGAAGGGCATATCCCAGGCGCGCATTGCAGGGTGGCAGGCTGCGCGTTCGCCATTGTTGCCGGTGAAACGATAGGTTTGGCGGCCAACCTGTTGAGGAAGCGGCGGATGAAACCGGTTCATATGCTGGGCGCGCTGTTTGTGATGGCGCTGTGGGGGACCAATTTCGCGGTCTCACGCTATGCCCTGCGCGAATTTTCCCCGATGCTGATGATGGCGATCCGGTTCGCCATTGTGGCGGCCATCCTGCTGCCCTTCGTGAAATTCCCGCGCAACCAGCTGCGCCAGGTCCTGGCCTATGCCTTCGTTCTGGGCGGTGTTCACTTCCCCCTCATGCTGCATGGCATGGTGGGGGCGGAGGCATCGACGGCCAGCATCGTGATCCAATTGCAGGTGCCGTTCGCCAGCCTTCTGGCCGCCTATTTCTTTAAGGACACGCTGGGCTGGCGTCGGGGGATCGGCATGGGCATCGCCTTTGTCGGTGTGGCCGTCATCGCCCTGCGCGGCGGCGGCGGGGAAAGCGACCCGTTCCATCTTCTGCTGATCGTCCTGGCGGCGGCGGCGTTCAGCTTCTCCAACATCCAGGTGAAATGGATGGGGACGGTCGATCCCTATCAGCTCAACGCCTATATGGCGCTGTTCGCGGTGCCGCAGCTGCTGCTCTATTCCTTCGTGCTGGAAAGCGGACAGGTGGAGCAGGTGATGAATGCCAGTTGGGGGGCGTGGACCGGTATCGCCTATATGGTCATCGCCTCCACCATCATCGCCTATGCCATCTGGCAGCCGATGGTGCGCAAATATGATGTGAACCAGACAGTGCCCTTCCTGATGCTGGTGCCGGTGTTCGGGGTGGCGTCGGGCGTGCTGTGGCTGGGCGAGGCGATGAGCTGGGCACTGATCGTCGGCGGCGTGCTGGTGATTGCCGGCGTCGGCATCATCCTGATCCGCCGGCCCAAGATCGTGGTGGCGCGCAACACGGTGTGAGGCATACAGTGCAAGGCAGTAGTGCCTTACACCGAGGTTGGCCATGGGC
>JAEMSB010000449.1:3035-4100 GCA_016463045.1 Niveispirillum sp. | reverse complement strand
GCGGGTATGGTGACGACCACATCCTCGTCAGCCGCCAGACGGTTCAGGATCGTATGGGCGTTTCGCAAGCCAAGGCCCAGATTACGTAGCGTCTCCGCTATGCTCACCGGACGGTCCAGCGCGGCAACCCGCCTCAGGATGGCGTGAGCCGGAGAGCCGGAAGGGGGCGGGTCGGCGGCCAGGGCGGGCACCGGTTGTTCTAACCGCTCCCTGAACGATAAGTTCATCGACATCGGCAACCTCCATCAAGGCATAGCCCAGCGCGTTCAGTCCGGCCCGACCCAATGCACCGGGCGTCAAACCCTCGACATGCACATCACGTACATGAAGCGTTCGGCCCTTCAGTTCAATCAGCCCCAACAGACGCAGGGTGCCCGCTTGCATCCGCGCGGTGATCACCCAAACCGGGTGTTCGGACAAATGGTCAAGGTCGATAGCGATCTTGTCCTGCTTTTGCATGATTGTCCATAATCAGATACGCGTAACGCGTACCAACTGAGTCGCCACAATACAGCTATGGGATTATAAGTATATTATCCATGCAAACAAAAAGGGCCGCCCCGTCGCCGGAGCGGCCACTTCTTAACTCCCGTCACTCAGGCGGCGATCAGTGCCCGCTGCCCGACAGGTTCTTCACGATCTCTTCGGTCACCTTCTTGGCGTCGCCCAGCAGCATCATGGTGTTGGGGCGGAAGAAGAGTTCGTTTTCCACACCGGCGTAACCGGCACCCATCGACCGCTTGATGAACAGCACCGTCTTGGCCTTTTCCACGTCCAGGATCGGCATGCCGAAGATGGGGCTGGCCGGGTCGGTCTTGGCGGCGGGGTTGGTCACGTCGTTGGCGCCGATGACATAGGCCACGTCGGCCTGACCGAAATCGCGGTTGATTTCGTCCAGTTCGAAGACCTCGTCATAAGGTACGTTGGCTTCGGCCAGCAGCACGTTCATGTGGCCGGGCATGCGGCCTGCGACGGGGTGGATGGCGTACTTCACCTCCACGCCTTCCTTCTTCAAGAGATCGCCCATTTCGCGCAGCGCGTGCTGCGCCTGGGCCACGGCCATGC
>JAEMSB010000449.1:0-3025 GCA_016463045.1 Niveispirillum sp. | reverse complement strand
TGCCATAGCCGGGGACCACGATCACCTTGGATGCGTTCTTCATGATGAAGGCGGCATCGTCGGCGGAACCGGCCTTGAAGCTGCGGTCGATGGCGGCACCACCGGCGGCGGCACCAGCGGCGGCATCGCCACCAAAGCCACCCAGGATCACGTTGATGATCGAGCGGTTCATGCCCTTGCACATGATGTAGGACAGGATGGCGCCCGAGGCACCGACCAGAGAGCCGGTAATGATCAGCAAATTGTTCTGCAGCGTGAAGCCGATACCCGCCGCCGCCCAGCCGGAATAGCTGTTCAGCATGGACACGACCACGGGCATGTCAGCGCCACCGATGGGCAGGATCAGCAGCAGACCCAGCGCCAGGGCCAGGATGACGATGATCCAGAACAACAGCGGCGATTGCGTGATGCAGAGCAGGATGATCAGGGCGACCAGCGCGATGCCCAGGCCGGCATTCAGCATGTGCTGACCACCGAACACCAGCGGCTTGCCGCTGACCCGTCCGTCCAGCTTCAGGAAGGCGACGACGGAGCCGGTGAAGGTGATGGCACCGATGGCCACGCCCAGGCTCATTTCAATCAGCGAGCCGACATGGATGTCGCCGGTCTTGCCGATATTGAAGCTTTCGGGCGAGTAGAAGGCGGCACCGGCCACGAACACGGCGGCAAGGCCCACCAGGCTGTGGAACGCGGCCACCAGCTGCGGCAGCTGGGTCATCTGGATGCGCTTGGCGATGACCATACCGGCGGCACCGCCGATGGCGATACCGGCCACGATCATGACCAGACGACCGAACTCCAGCGACTTGCCGGTCAGCGCCGGCAGGGCGATCAGCGTGGTGACAATGGCCAGCGCCATGCCGATCATGCCGAAGCGGTTGCCGGTCTGGGCGGTTTCCGGGCTGGACAGGCCACGCAGGGCCAGGATGAACAGCACGCCGGAGGCGAGATAGAGAAGCGATGCGGTGACGAGCATTATGGTTCCTCCCCGATCACTTCTTGGCGGCGCCGGATGGCGCCTTCTTCTTGTACATGGACAGCATGCGCTGCGTGACCATGAAGCCGCCGAAGATGTTCACGCTGGCCAGCACGATGGCCAGGAAACCCATCAGGGCAGACAGGCCATTATCGGCGGCACCGGTGGCGATCAGCGCACCGACGATGATCACCGACGACACAGCATTGGTCACGGCCATCAGCGGGGAGTGCAGGGCCGGCGTGACCTTCCACACAACGTAATAGCCCACGAAGCAGGCCAGCACGAAGACGGTCAGGCCGATGACGATGAAGGGCATGCCGCCAGCATTGGCAAGCTGCGCCTCCAGCATCGAAATGCGTTCGGTCAACTGGACTGCCTGCTCACGCGCGGCATCCAGATTGTTCAGCAGTTCCGCACCGCTGTCCGCATTGGCAAGGATCATTGTCTGGCTCCTCAGGCGGCGGGCTTGTTGAACGACGGGTGGACAACGGCGCCGTCACGGGTCAGGCCCGTGCCCTTTACCACGTCATCTTCCCAATTCATCTTCAGCGTCTTCGTGTCCTTGTCCACGAAGGGCGTGATGAAGTTCAGCAGGTTCTTGGCGTACAGCGCGGAGGCGTCGACGGCGATGCGGCCCGGCATGTTGATGCGGCCCACGATCTTCACGCCATACTTTTCCACGACCTGACCGGCCACGGCACCTTCGACATTGCCACCCTGCTCACAGGCCAGATCCACCAGGATCGCGCCCTGCTTCATGGTCTTCAGCATGTCGTCGGTGATCAGCACCGGGGCCTTGCGACCGGGGATCAGGGCCGTCGTGATGACGATGTCCTGCTTCTTGATCGTCTCGGCGATCAGGGCCGCCTGCTTGGCCTGATACTCTTTCGACATTTCCTTGGCGTAGCCGCCGGCGGTCTGTGCCTGCTGGAATTCCTCATCCATGACGGCGACGAAGGTGCCGCCCAGAGATTCCACCTGTTCCTTGGTGGCCGGACGCACGTCGGTGGCGCTCACCACGGCGCCCAAGCGCTTGGCGGTCGCGATGGCCTGCAGACCGGCGACGCCGGCACCCATGATCAGGGCGCGGGCCGGCGGAACCGTACCGGCGGCGGTCATCATCATGGGGAAGGCGCGGCCAAACTCGTTCGCGGCTTCGATCACGGCGCGGTAACCGGCCAGGTTCGATTGGCTCGACAGGATGTCCATGCTCTGTGCGCGGGTGATGCGCGGCATGAATTCCATGGCGAACGCGTCGATCTTGGCGGCGGCATAGGCGGCCACGGTTTCCGGCGCGCCATAGGGCGACAGGCCGGCGATCAGGATGGCGCCTTCCTTGATCAGCGCCAGTTCGTTTACATCGCCCTCACCCTCGGCCAGCGGACGCTGCACCTTCAGGATGATGTCGGCACCGGTGAGGGTGCTGGTGACGTCGGCGGCGATGGTCGCCCCGGCGGCGGTGAAGGCATCATCGGTAATGGCGGAACCCAGGCCGGCGCCCGTTTCCACCACAACCTCGAAACCCAGCCCGATATATTTGCGCACCGTATCCGGCGTGGCTGCGACACGCAGCTCATGCGCCCGGCGCTCCTTCGGAATGGCGATTTTCATGCGATCCGATTCCCCCTCTTGGAAAAGTTCCTAAAGTCTCGGCAGGCGACCCAGGGTGCCGGTGTTCCGTTTCAGGATTATGCCGGCCGTCATTATGGTTTCGCACGATGACGCATCCGGTAATCTTTGTGAAGCTTTCCGGGTGCGCCGCGTCATGGTCGGAAAGGCTTTTCCCGCCTGACGGAAAGGAATGACGGTGGCGGGCGACAGGATCGGTCGGGCGCCCTCAGTGCCGGTTTTGTAGTGCGAGCTCGGTAATTTTGTTCCCGATACCAAAAATCCCCAATGGGAATAAGGCATTAAGATGTAAGCATTTTTATGGTAACCGGTTACCATGATTTATGTAACGCCGTTACCGAAATTGGCCCCGCGACCAAAGTCGTTCTTGCGCATCGTGATGGTTTTGCGAGCGACGCATGGAACCGTTGTTATGCG
>JAEMSB010000448.1:528-4101 GCA_016463045.1 Niveispirillum sp. | reverse complement strand
CCCCCCCATGACGCGCATGTCCCCCTGCTCAGCCTGCCGTATCTGCTTTATATGGAGGAGCGGCCGGATACAGTGCCCTATCTGTCGGCGGAACCGGCCCTGATTGCGCACTGGGCCCTGCGATTATCGTCGTACAGCGGTTTGAGGGTGGGATTAGTGTGGGCCGGCAATCCGGCATTCAAGGATGACCGCCGCCGATCGCCCGGACTTGCGGCCTTCCTGCCCCTGCTGGACGTGCCGGGTGTGTCCTTCTTCGCCCTGCAAAAGGGCGGCGGGCGGACGGATCTGGAACGGCTGGACGGTTCCTGGGGCAGGAACTTCACTGACCTGGGGCCGGATATCACGGACTTCGCCGATACGGCCGCCATCATGACCAATCTTGATCTTGTGATCAGCTCCTGCACCGCTCCGCCGCATCTGGCGGGTGCGCTGGGCTGCCCGGTCTGGACTGTGCTGCCGCTGAATGCCGACTGGCGCTGGCGGTCGGAAGGAGCGCAGACGCACTGGTATCCCGGCATGCGTCTGTTCCGGCAGGAACGTACCGGCGACTGGGGTCCCGTGATGAGCCGGGTTCGTGACGCGCTGGTCAGTCTTGTGGCGGCACGATAAGGGTCTGTGGCGGCAGGCCGGACATATGCCGCTGCCACATCAGCGTGTAGGCCCGTTCCAGATGCCGGGTGAAGATGGGTGTGTCGAACAGAAGGGCGGTGCCGCGCACCCGTTCCAGATGCGCCTTCAGCGCTGCAATGCGCGCCCTGTCATGGGCGAGCGACAGGGCCAAAGCCTCATATCCGACGGCGTGATGGGTGACCAGTTCAGGCAGCCCGACGGCGTGCAGCAGGCTGGCCGCCACACGGGCCGCGAAGCCCTCGCCCTGACGCGTGACCACCGGTACGCCCATCCACAGGGCGTCTGACGTTGTCGTGTGGCCTGTGTAGGGGAAGCTGTCCAGGCACAGATCGATGGCGCGGTAGCGAGCCAGATGCTGTTCAAGGGGGACGCCACCTACAAAAACCAGCCGGGCGGAGTCGATGCCGGCCACGGTAGCAGCGGCGCGGAGGTTGCTGCGGGCGGCCCCTTGCGGATCGTACAGCAGCAGGTGGGCAGCAGGCACCGCCCGCAGCAGCCGCATCCAGCAGGCAAAATGATCCGGCGTGATCTTCTGCGGCCCGTTCAGGGCGCCGAAGACGAACCCTTCCGTTGGCAGTCCCATGCCCACCCGGTCAGGCGGTCCGAGGGGCAGGGGGCGTGCACGGTCATTGACCTGATAACAGCCCGGCAGGATGGCCAGCCGTTCATGATAGAAGGGCTGATCGGCGGGCGGCGTCACGACGGGATCACCGATCAGGTAATCCATAGGCCCGGCCCCCAACGTGCCCGGATAACCCAGATAGGCCACCTGCACAGGGGCCAGCCGCCGTGACAGCAGGTCAAGGCGTCCACCTGCGGTGTAGCCCTTCAGGTCGACCAGAATATCGACCCCCTGCGCTGTCGCCCAGTCCGCAGCCTGCCGGGCGTCAAGGTCCCGCAGGACATGGAAGCCGTCCACCGCGTGGCGGATGCGTTGGCGTGCCGGACTGCCATCATCCGGGCCATAACAGCCCGCCAGGATGCGAAAGCTGCGGCGGTCATGCTGTTCGAACAGGCCCGTGATCAAATAGGCCGTGGCATGTTCATGAAAGTCCGCTGACAGATAGGCAACGGTCAGGCGACTGTCCGTGCGGTGGCGGGGCGGCAGCGGCAGTGGGGCCTGGGCAACCTGTCGCCGGCAGACCGCTTCGGCGGCCCGTCTCTGCCGTGCTGGATCAATCCCGGCAATCTGTGTCAGCAGCGGCAGGACCGTGCCGTCCTGATCAATGTGCTGTTCCAGGGTCTGACGGTCACGCCTATAATGCCGCCAGTCTGCGGCCTGCAAACGGCAGGCGAATGCCTCGCTTGCCGCCAGTTCCAGCGACGGGTCAAGACGGAAAGCACGGTCGAAAGCCCTGGCCGCCGCCACTGGGTTGCCCGCCCGCAGGGCCAGACCAAGGCCCCGCCACGCGGTTGCGGAAGCAGGTGACAGGGCCGCCGCCATGCGGAGCTGTCTGGTGGCCATTGTTGGATTGTCGAGGCCCAGCATGCCAAGGCCGATGTGCCAGTCGGGATTGTCGGGGGCCAGACGCGCGGCGCGGTGGAACAGGCGTGCTGCCTCCACCAGTCGGCCCTGACGTTGCCGGATCGTCGCCAGATTGCCATGGGCATCGGCAATCGTGGGGTCCAGGGCCAGGGCATTCTGGAACAGTCGTGACGCCCTATCATCATCGCCCGCCGCCATGCGCAACGCCGCCAGCAGGAAAAGGCCGCCCACATGATCGGGCCAGGCGCGCAGAATGTCGCTGCACAGATGCTCAGCCTCTGCCATGCTGCCCCGGCGATAGGCCGCCATCGCGGTCCGCAGCAGATCGGTGGGGGAGGGGGCGGGCAAGGTCACATTTATCCTGATGAAGACGGAGCGGGGCCAGCATGGCCGGGCTGGCGGGTATTGCCAAGCCACTTGTCCATCCCTATCCATGAAGCCGCAGACAGGCGAGGAGAGCGCAGGCCGATGAGCATGGATGGCTTTCGCCAGGCAATGGAGGCGGGGCAGGCCGCCCATGCCGCCGGTGACCTGCAACAGGCCATCACGCATTTCGTCCAGGCTGTCCGCCTGTCCCCCGGTCATCCCGTGGCCCTGTTCAATCTGGGCATCACGCTGGAGGATGCAGGACAGGCCAGTACCGCCCTGCCGGTTCAGGAAGAGGCCGTGCGGCTGCGTCCCGATCATCCGCCGTCGTTGTTTCGGCTTGGCAGCCTGCTGGCCGCATTGGGACAACCGGAGCGGGCCCTGGCCCTGCTGATGCGCCTGTTGGCGATTGCGCCGGAATTCCCCGATGCTGCTTTCCGATGTGGCAATGTCCTGATGGCTTTGGACCGTCCGGTTGAGGCGGAGCGTGCCTTTCGCCGCGCCGCCCTGCTGGAACCCGGTCAGGGGACTGTCATCAACAATCTGGCAGGCGCATTGCGCCGGCAGGGACGGGGTGACGATGCTGCCCGTTGGTACCGCCGCGCGGTCGCTTGCGAACCGGGCAGCCCTGAATATCACAAGAACCTGGGCGCCTGTCTGATCCAGCAGGGACAATGGCAGGAGGGCTGGCCCCATTATGACTGGCGCAGTCGGCAGTCGGTGTGGCGGTGGCGGCGTGAGGTGCCGGGCGTGCCCCAGTGGGATGGCGGCCCGCTGGAAGGTAAGCGCATCCTGGTGCATTTCGAACAGGGGCTGGGCGATACGCTACAATTCATTCGTTATATGGCGGTGTTGAAGAAACGGGGCGGGCGGACCTTATTCGAATGTCAGCCCACCCTGCGTGACATTCTGCGCGGGGTGGCGGGCATTGATGAACTGATCTGCCATGGCGACCCGCTGCCCGCTGCCGATTTCCATGCTCCACTTATGAGCCTGCCCGGCCTTTGCGGCTCCATGCCCGACACTGTGCCTGGCGCATCGGTCCCGTATCTGCATCCACCCCGCGACCGGGTGGTCGCATGGGCGCCTCG
>JAEMSB010000448.1:0-518 GCA_016463045.1 Niveispirillum sp. | reverse complement strand
CCCCTGGCCAGCGTGCCGGGCATACGCTTGTTCAACCTCCAGCAGGATGCGGGGCTTGAGCAGTTGGCTACATGGACTGGTCAGGTGCCAATCACATATTTTGACGATTCAGAACGGCAACGCGCCTATGGAAGCTTCGTTGACAGTGCGGCCATCATCGCCAATCTCGACCTCGTCGTCAGTTGCGACAGTGCTATGCTTCACGTCGCGGGCGCCATGGGAAAGCCGGTTTTCCTGGCCCTGCCGTTCCTGGGTGACTGGCGTTGGATGAATGATCCGGAGCGAACGGTTTGGTACGACTGCGTACGTATGTTCCGCGCAGACCTCCAAGGTGGATGGCAAGCCGTGATGGAGAGGATCGCACTGACCATAATGGATGAATCTATCCATAAGATATGATTTGATCACAGTCAGAATTCATAAAATCATAAGATTTCCCATGAATTGTGCACTATAGCTGAGATTTGAGTTATTGTGCCGCTCCGGCTTGGTCTGCCAGTGGTCAAGGTGACCTGTTG
>JAEMSB010000447.1 GCA_016463045.1 Niveispirillum sp. | reverse complement strand
TGTGCGTAGTGAAATTACCGACATATGCTTGATCTTATAAACGAACTGCCGGCCCACGGGACTGGCGGCACTGTCGGGGGAAGCGAGCGAACAAGGCAACAATGACGGCATGTCCTGCCGTCCGGCTTTGTGAGGATCGCGATGAAGAACCTGTTTTCCGCCTTGATCCTTTCCACCCTTGCCCTGGCCGTCACCGGCCCCGCCCTTGCCGATATCACGGGCCTGAACGCCGCCTGTGGCGGCCTGCCCACCGCCCCCTCCGTGACCCAGGGCGACAGCGCCGATGAAACGGCCATGCGCGCCTATGGCGCCGGCATGCGCGATTACACGGCCCGCCTGATGACCTATCTCACCTGCCTGGACAATCACCCGGCCAGCAGCGCCGACATGGCGTCCGCCAGCTACCGGCGCGAGGTGATCAGCCATCGTAAGCAGGTGGTGGATCAGTTGGAAAAATCCGTCACCCGCTTCAACGCGGAACTGAAGAGTTTCAAGTCGCGGCAGGCCCAGGTCGCGGCCATCCCCTAAACCCATGCGCCAAGCGCATGACAGATTCCTGTGTCAGCGGTGTCATTAACGATCTTTCCCTCTTTCGCTGCATCGCAACCGCTTTATACTGCACCGCACAAGAACACGGTTCCGGCCCGATCCGGACCATTGAAGGGAGCGAACGTACAAGGCCCGAAACGTCGGTGGCATCCCGCCCCGGTTCCAGCTTTGTGAGTATCGCTATGAAAAAGCTCTATTCCGCTCTGATCCTCTCCGCCCTGGCCCTGCTGGCTGCTGGTCAGTCCCAGGCCGCCCACCCCGCGCTGAAGCGCCTCTGCGGTGAGGCTCCGGCCGCCCCGCAGTTGATCGAAGGCACGACCGCCACCCGTGACAGCATGGTGCAGGTCGCCGGCTCCGTCCGCGGCTTCGCGGACCAATCGCTGAACTATCTGTCCTGCCTGGACAGCCAGCCGGCCTCCACCTCCTACATGGCGCAGCCGTCCTTCCGGGCCCAGCTGTCCGCCTATCGCGATCAGGTGGCCGACCGCCTGGAAATGACCGTGAACGCCTACAATGCCGAACTGCGCGACTTCAAGGCGCAGCAGGCCCAGGTGGCACAGAAGTAAGGACCGGCACCGACCGTTGGTCCTGACAAAAGGGCGGGTGGTAACACCCGCCCTTTTTGTTTTGGCCGTCAGACACCGCACAATCCCGCCCAACCGCAGGTCAGGTCGAGCCGGAGGCGAGCCCTGACAGAAATGGATTGAAAGCATTTACTGTCAGGGCGAGGGCTGGCACCCTCGACCTGACCTACGATCCCCCCAGCAGGAACCGCAGCGGCACCACCACCCGCTTGCGCCACGCCACCTCATTATGCGGTTCGCCCTCATACAGCGTCGTTACCCAATCCTTGCCCTGGACATAGCCCAGGCCCGGCATAAAGGCGTCCACCTTGGCCTGAAAGGGCGGGTAGAAACTGTCCAGTTCGGCATTGCCCAGGTCGAAATAGATCCGGTTCCCGCCAGCGCGCGGCAGGTTGGCTTTCACCCAGGCGATGAACGTATCGGCGATGGTCACCATGCGCGCGTCGCCATTCTTGATCCAATCGAAATTGGTGACACTGGGCCAATGGGTTGAAACACACCCCGCCGCCCCGAACACCGCGGGATAGCGGATCAAGGCGTAAAGCGAGATCAGGCCGCCCATGCTGGACCCCATGATGGCTGTATCCGCCGGGCCGGACCGCGTGCGGTATATTGCGTCGATGAAGGGCTTCAACTCCTTCACCAGGAAATCGACATAGCCATCAGACAGGGCCGGCCCGCCCGAGCCCTTTTCATAATCGGCCCGAATATCCGCCGGCACCGTCTCATAGGGTGCCTGGGGCAGATATTCCCGGCTGCGATATTTGGTGTTCCACACCCCCACCACGATGGCTGGCTTCACCGCCCCCTCGACCAACAGACGCGCCATGGCCTCATCCACGCCCCATTCCCCGAACGGGGTGGAGGCCGGGTCGAACAGGTTCTGGCCATCATGCATATAAAGCACGCTGAAACTCTCCCTGCCCCCCTCATACCCCGGCGGCAGCCAGACATCGACACGGCGCGGCTCTGTCAGCGCGCTGGGGAAAAGGTCGTACCGCCACAGGCTGCCCGCCGATACCGGCACCGGCACGGGTTTCGGCACCGGCCCGGCGGCGGCCAGCACGGGCAGCGGCAGAAGCGGCAGGGACAGCGCCCCCAGCAGGGCGCGGCGGCTGGGCTGAAACATCGTGGCGGTCCTCCGTTAACCTTGTCGTTGCGCCCAGGATCACCGCTTTCTCCCCCGCGCCAACCGTAAATACGTATGCGTCGCAGCGCAGCATGAAGGCGCATACGTATGCGCCCCATACCCGTCTGACGCTGCCGATTTTACGATAGGGGCAACAGAACAAGCGTTGAGTGCCGGGGGGAGTTCGATCATGAGTGTGACGGCAAACATGGTTCGCGCCGACGGAGCGGCGGGGCCTGACCAGGGTGTCGTGCACCCCTGGTGGCGGGGCGCTGTCATCTATCAGATCTATCCGCGCAGCTTCGCCGACAGCAATGGCGACGGCATCGGCGACCTGAAGGGCCTGCTGGCCCATTTGGACCATGTGGCAAGCCTAGGCGCCGACGCCATCTGGATCTCGCCTTTCTTCAAGTCACCCATGGATGATTTCGGATACGATATATCCGATCATTGCGATGTCGATCCGATTTTCGGGACCATGGCCGACTGTGATGCGGTCATTGCGCGGGCCCATGCGCTGGGTCTGAAGGTGATCATCGATCAGGTCTATTCCCACACCTCCATCGAACATCCCTGGTTTCAGGAAAGCCGGCAGAACCGCACCAATCCCAAGGCCGACTGGTTCGTCTGGCAGGATGCGAAGCCCGACGGCACGCCGCCCAACAACTGGCAATCGGTGTTCGGTGGCCCGGCCTGGACCTGGGATGCCCGGCGGCGGCAATATTACATGCATAATTTCCTGTCCAGCCAGCCGGACCTGAACCTGCATAACCCTGAGGTGCAGGAAGCCATCAAGGGCGTGGCTCGGTTCTGGATGGACAAGGGCGTGGATGGCCTGCGCGTCGATGCCGCCAACTTCTTCATGCATGACCGGGAATTGCGCGACAATCCCATCAACCCGGAAGCCACCGCGCCCAAGCGCCCCTATGAGTTTCAGCGGCAGGTTCATAATATCTCGCAGCCGGAGAATCTGGGCTTCATCGAGGATCTGCGCACCCTGCTGGACAGTTACCCCGACCGTTTCATGGTGGCGGAGATGGGGGAGGCGCCATTCGACATGGTGGCCGACTACACGTTGCCCGGCAAACGCTGCCATTCCGCCTATAATTTCTCCTTCCTCTATCACAAGCAGTTGGATGCCGGTGTGCCGCGCCGGGTGATCGGCGGCTGGAATCAGGCATCGGGCGGGGCCTGGCCCTCCTGGACCTTCTCCAACCATGATGCGCCGCGCGCCATCAGCCGCTGGGGCGGCGACGTGCCGCCGCCGGCGCTCGCCCGCTGCCTGAACACCCTGCTGGTGTCGCTGCCCGGCTCCGTCTTCCTCTACTACGGGGAAGAACTGGGTCTGCCCCAGGCGCGGGTAGCGTTTGAGGATCTGGTGGACCCGGAGGCCATCGCCAACTGGCCGCACACCTTGGGCCGCGATGGGGCCCGCACGCCCATGCCCTGGTCCAAGAATGCGCCCAATGCCGGCTTCTCCACGGCCAAGCCCTGGCTGCCCGTGGACAAGAACCATCTGCCGCTGGCCGTGGATGTGCAGACGGGCGATCCTAACAGCACCCTGTCGGTGACAAAGCGCCTCTTGGCCCGTCGCCGCGCCGAACCGGCCCTGCGCTGGGGCGACATCCGCTTCCGCCCGCCTGCCGATCCCGTGCTGGCCTTTGAGCGCATTCATGCTGATGGCGATGTGCTGGTGGTGATCAACCTCTCCGCCGAACCCGCCACACACGGCCTGATCGACGCTGCCAACTGGGTGCTGGTGGAAAGCGTTAACGGTGCCGACCTGTCATCTGGCACCCTGCCCCCTTACGGCGCGATCATCGCACGGCGTGGGTAAGGG
>JAEMSB010000446.1 GCA_016463045.1 Niveispirillum sp. | reverse complement strand
GGTATCACCACCGGCGGCGGCGAGCGCGTGGGGGGCAAGCCCCATCATCGCCAGCGAAGCGGTACCGGCCAGCAGCTGGCGGCGGGTGGGGGAAGCGGCGTTGCGGGTCATGCGGTTATTGCCTTCACCAGGGTCCGAACGGAAGGGCTGGCATTATGCGACGCATCCCACCCCTTCCGTCCAGCGGGAACCGGACCTGATAGGGCGAAACGTACGTCCATGTCAGCGATCTGGCGGCGGCAATCAGTGCCTGAACCTGGGCAATAGCCGGGACTTCTCAGTAAGGGAGGTGATCGGTGCCGTGGAACGGGTGGCGGGCCTGCCCGTGCGCTGCCGCGATGTGGACCGCTACCCCGGCGCCCCCGCCATCCGGACGCCACGCGGCGGCATGGTTCCAGGCGGTACAGGCCCCTGACGCGATGCCCACACCGCATTTCCCTTCGCTTGTTGGACAGCCAGACGCTCAACCGGTCAGAAATATTTGAGCCAGGCGATATCCTTGCGCCGCGCCTTCAACCGCGAGAACCAAGCTGTCGGAATGTAGAAGGGGATGATCAGGCCCAGATACCAGGCGAACACCCAGCCATAATTGTCGAAGCCGAAAAGCGTCCCATGGTTTGGTCCCCAGATAGCCAGCGCCGTGTGGTACAGCACGCGCAGCATGGCCAGGTGAAAGATATAGAAGAACATCGGGGCACCGCCGAACACCGACAATGCACTGGTGACACCGGCCTCGCGGATACGCTCGAAAAAGGCCAGCAGCAGCGATCCGACACCCAGGGTGAACAGCAGGAAATCCAGCGATGGCGGGTACTTGGTGAGCGACATGAAGCTCATCATCGTTCGCGCCGGATCACCATCGACAACAAACCACGGCTTGTCGCCATAAACATTCAGCAAGCGCAGGCCAATGAACAGGGCAATCATACCGACACCCAGCAGCAGCAGCCGGCGCTGACGCACCTGAGCCGATACATGCGGCAGGAACCAGGGGCCGATCCCGAAGCCAAGCAGGATCACACCGATCCAGGCCAGGACAGGATAGCTGGTCTTAGCCACCAGTCCGAAGGGCAAGACAAGGATATCCCGCTGATGCAGCATGGCCCAGAGCCAGTGGAACGACGCGTCAGGCGTGAGGCGAATAGGATCAAGCAGATTATGGCCCGCGACAATCACCAGACCCAGCACGATCAGCGTGGCCAGCGGCAGCCGGAACAGACCGGCCAGCACGATCATGCACACGCCAATACACCAGATGACCTGAAGCCAAAGCGTCGGCTGTGCGATCCCCCAGTAGAGCGGTGACAGGAAAAACACCTCAATCGCCATCAGCAGCAGGCCGCGCTTCAGCAGGTAGGTGGTCGTTTCCTGGGCCGTGTGGTTGCGGGCATAAAGAAAGACACCCAGCCCCGTCAGCGCCACAAAGATCGGCGCGCACAGGCTGGCCGCCAGCCGGGCGAAGAACAGGGCCGGCATGATGGTCCTTGCATCCACCGGATCGGTGATATCGACATGCAGGAACCACGTCTCCCGGACATGGTCCAACAGCATCACCACCATGACGAAACCACGCAGCGCATCAATGCTGCGCAGACGTGACCCCGCCGATTTGACAGCCGTTCCGATCACGCCCGATGGCTGTTGTCCGGAAGCGGCCATAGCGATCGTGCCCATGTTGTGCCCCCCTGGAATTGCCTGTTTGTTGTGGAAAGTCCTAAAGCGAACCGACTTTGATGGTCGACCCGTCAACCAGCCGCGACAGGTTGAAATGTGTGGGGTCGACGGATGGCGTTTCATTGGCGATCAGTTGCGCCATCAGGTAGCCGATGCCCGGTCCAAGGCCGAAACCGTGCCCCGAACAGCCGGCCGCCAGGAACAGACCGCCGATCGCGTCAATACCTGACGCAACCGGCACGGCATCCGGCGTGCAATCGACATAGGCGCCCCAGACATGGTCGATCTCAATCCCGGCCAGTTCGGGGAAGGTGCCCTTCACATTATCCATGATGGCCTCAACCAGCCGCCGGTTGGGGGCCGGGTCCAGCACGCGCTGACGCTCGAACATCTTCTCATCGCTGCCCAGCCAGGATGGAAGGGATTCCGGTCCCGCGAACAGAGACTTGCCGACCCCGATCTGTACCGCCTTCAGGCGCTTGATGAATTGCGGCAGGAATTGCCTCGCAAACCGCATGCCCTGCGCCGTCAGTTCCAGCGTCGCCCGCCCGCTGATCGCTAGGGTGTAGCTGCCATCCAGGCGCCGCGTCATGGCCAGGTCGGGGCAATAGACCACGTCGCCGACATCGCGGGTCGGCTTCGTGCGCAACGCCGTTTGCCGCACGCTGGCCTGGGGAAACACCACGCCATGACGCGCCAGGAAGGTGGAGGCCCAGGCCCCGGCAGCACACAGGACCGCATCCGCCCGGATGCTGCCCTTTTCGGTATGCACACCCGTCACACGGCCATTGGTGATGTCCAGGCCACGTACGGCACAGTTCTGATGGATGGTGGCTCCGCGCGCACGCGCCCCTTCGGCCAGGGCAGGTGCCGCCCAGGCGGGTTCAGCCTTGCCATCCGCGACGGAATGCAAACCGCCCAACCATTTGCGGCGGGTTTCAGGAATGCGCTGTGCCGCCTGCGCCCCGGTCAGCATGTAGGTTTCAACGCCGAACGCCCGCGCCGTCGGCCCCCAGGCTTCCCACCCGGCCAGCATGGCGGCATCGTCGGTCGCATAAACCAGACCCGTGCGCCGGAAGCCCAGATCCTGGCCGATTTCAGCCGCCAACCCGTCCCAAAGCGACATGGACAGAAGCGACAGGGGCATTTCACGCGGGTCGCGGTTCTGCTGCCGGCACCATCCCCAGGTCCGACTCGACTGCTCACAGGCGATATGGCCCTTCTCCAGCAAGGCCACGGACAGGCCGCGCTTGGCCAGATAATAGGCCGACGCCGTGCCGACAATGCCGCCGCCGATCACCACGACATCGACGGACTGCGGCAGGGTTTCGTCACTGGCAACGGATCGAACAGCGGGAAGCATGGGGAAACCTCAACGAGGTGGGTTTGGGCTGCCGGCGTGCAGATGCGATTAAGCCGTTGTAATCGTGGGAAGATACGCGACGGCGTCAACCTCCACCAAAAATCCGTAATGCAGCTCGGGCACAGGCACCACGGTCCGCGCCGGGCGTGCATCGGGTAGCATCTCCGCATAGATGCGGTTGAATTCCGGCCAGTTGGCGACGCCCACGATATAGGCGGTCACGCGCGCCAGCTGCGCCGGCGTTCCGCCCGCCGCCTTCAGGATTTCCAGCATGTTGGTCACAGCCTGACGGGCCTGCGCCTCAAAACCGGCGTCGGGCAGCGGTTGACGATCCGCGCGGATCGGCAATTGCCCGGAGATATAGAGCATATCGCCAGCCCGCACCGCCTGCACATAATGGCCGGCAGGCGCTGGGGCGGTATCGGTCAGGATGGTTTCAGTACCGGACATTACCAGCCTCCAAAACGCGGCCAGTTGGCCGCGACAATATCCGACGCGCCGCGCACAACCTTGTAGCCGGCATGCTGGGCCCCCGTGGCGCAGGCATGGTTGGGCAGGATACGCACGCGGTCACCGATCTTCAGATCGGGCAAGGTCGCCCCGGAACCGGGCCGGACAGTGACAATCCCATGCTCCTGGTTGGCATCGGCCAGGATGATATCGGCAAAGGGTTTGCCGCTGCTGTCACAGACCAGACCATAGCCCTGGCTGACCGGCTGCCTGGAGGTGCCGCGATCCTGCGACATCGCCATCCAGCCGGCATCGACAAGCACCCAGCCCTTTTCCTGCTGATGCCCGATCACCGTGGCCAGCACCGACAGGGCGATATCATCGACCTTGCAGACACCGATGCCCGTCATCACCAGATCGAAAAAGACGAACACGCCGGCCCGCACTTCCGTAACACCGGAAAGATCGGTGGCGAAATGGGCCGTGGGCGTGGAACCCAGGCTCACCACCGGGCATGGCAGGCCGGCATCGCGCAATATCTGCGCCGCCTGCACCACCGCGCGGCGTTCCTGTGATGCCGCATCGACCAGGGCCTGTTCGGTGCGCGCACCATAGCTGGCACCGGCATGGGTC
>JAEMSB010000040.1:10934-15503 GCA_016463045.1 Niveispirillum sp. | reverse complement strand
GAATGCCACCATCGAGGCGGCGCGGGCCGGCGATGCCGGGCGCGGCTTTGCGGTTGTCGCGACGGAGGTGAAGGCCCTGGCCAACAAAACGGCGGAGGCGACGCAGGAGATTGACGCCACCATGCGCGACCTGGGCGAACAGGTGAAAGCCCTGTCGGCCAGAGGGGCCGCCGGTGCCGCTAAAGCCACGGCGGTGCGCAATGACACGACCCGCATCGGCGATGTCATGACCACGCTGGACCGCGCCATGGCCGAGGTCGACAGCCAGCAGGACCAGATCGACCGCGCTGCCCAGGCCATCGCCGGCTCCATCGCCACCGTGGAGGGCCGTATTGACGGTCTAGCCGGCGATGTGAAGGACAGCGCCAGCAGCCTGACGGTGGCGGGAGACCGGCTGAACAAGCTGCTGGCCACATCGGAACGATTGATCGGGCACAGCGCGGAACTGGATGTGGAAACGGTGGACACACCCTATATCCGTACCGTCCGCGAAATCGCCGCCCGCATGGCCGCCGCCTTTGAACGCGCGGTTGCCGACGGAACCCTGACGGTCGCTGACCTTTTCGACGACAAGTATCAGCCGATCCCTGGCACCGAACCGGTTCAGCATCGCACCCGCTTCACCGACCTGACGGATCGTCTGCTGCCCGACTTCCAGGAGCCAGCGCTGGCCCTGTCGGAAAAGGTGGTGTTCTGCGCCGCCGTGGACCGCAACGGCTATTTGCCCACCCATAACCGCAAATTCAGCCAGCCGCAGCGGCCAGGCGACGTCGCCTGGAACACGGCCAATTGCCGCAACCGCCGCATCTTCGATGACCGTGTCGGCCTGGCCGCCGGACGCAACACCAAGCCGTTCCTGCTCCAGGCCTATCGCCGCGACATGGGCAACGGCACCTTCGCCCTGATGAAGGACTGCTCCGCCCCCATCATTGTCGCCGGCAAACACTGGGGTGCTGTGCGGCTGGCATATCGGGTGTGACCCAGACTACCGCCGCAACCGTCGCTCCAGTTCGGTCACTGCCTCTGCCTTACCGAAGGCGCGGCACATTTCCAGGATGGGGGTGATGTTAGACGCGGTGGTGTGGCGGGCCTGGGGTGCCATTTCGTGGCTGCGCAGGTAACGGTCGATATCGTCCACGGCCTTGTCACCCAGGCGCATGCGCAGCTTGTGCGCGCGGTTGCCGCGTTCACCATTGTCGATGAGCAGCAGCAGGGCCGGATAGATACCGGCCAGCGGGCCCAGCACCATGGTGGCCCGCATGCGCTTGTCCGCCGGCCCCATCAGCACATCATGCAGCCAGTCCATCAGAGCCTCGCCCAGCCGCTCAACGGAATCAAAGCCAAGCCGCGTGCGCAGAAGCTGGACCAGCCCCTCGGCCCCCGCCCCTTCCGTCCCGAACAGGGGGATACGGCGCAACCGGATGACCAGATGGTTCAGGGCAAAGACCCGGTCGGCAAGGTTCAATAGAATTTCGGTCGGTTGTGTACGCGGCGGTCGGCCCAACAAGGTCGCGGCATCAGCGGCCAGATGATCCAATCGCTGATGAAGCCATTGTACCGCCAGACCCGACGGTTCCGTCATCGTGTCGAAATAGAAGGGGAACGCATCAATGACATCGACCGGATTGGGCGTCATCTCGAACAGGTACAGGACATAAAGATCGAACTGCGTATCCAGCAGTTCGAATACGCCGTACCAATTCGTGTAAAGCCGTAACGCCTGAACCTGATTGCTCTGTCGGGCCTGTGCCTGCTGGAAATAGCGGACATTCGGCATGACCAGCCGGTGCCATTTCAGGACCCGCGCGATAAAGCGCACCACCGCGGTTTCCGCCGCCGACAGTTTCAGACGCGCTGGGATATTCATGGCGTTGTTCAAGATAAAGGCCGCCAGATCCACCACCTGATGTGCCACCTGATCCAGGGCCATCTGGTCCCCGTCGAAACAGGCGGTCAGGTGACGGCGACGCAACTGGTCCACCAGATCGGCATTTGCCGCCTCGATCAGTTCCCAAAGAGGCCGCAGCATACGGCGGGGAACCACCCATGGAACGCCCTGCACCACCTCTGTCTGGTCGGTCAGGAACCGTTCCAGTGGGCGCCAGCACATACGCTCCACCGACCCCACCCGTTCCGGCTGAACCTGACGCAGGCGTGGGCGCAGCGCCGACAACAGGTCGGGCGGCTCCCCCTCCAGCACACCTTGGAATTCCAAGGACCGGGCCAGATGCCGAACATCCGCATCCGACAGCGACGCCAGCCCACGACGCAATGCCTCCGCCCCACCCGCAGTGCGGACCAGATGCAGACGGTTGAACGATAGCGGCGTGGCGGGATCGGCAGGCATGGGAACAGTGCTGGCAAAAGGGCCGGCACTATACAAAGACATCAGCGCCTGTCAAACGGACAAACGAAGTTGAACATGGTTAAAGATTGGTTGATATCAAGAGATCACAGCCGCGATCTCTTGACACCGACGGACAATCATCAAATTGAAACCCGACGCGGGATTCGACTTGATGCCGATCAGTAAACCCCGCCCGTACCGGTGCCGACCGTTGGCTGCGGCGTGGTGCCCGTCGGCTGTCCCGGTTGTCCCTGGACAAAGCCGGCACCGGCATCACCGCCATCCAGAACGCCCTGCTGTCCCTTTGGCTCCGTACCCGGAATGAAGCCTTCCCAGATGGCATTACGCTGACCCGGCGATGCCGGCTTGCCAGTTTCGGGATCGATACGGACCAGTTGCAGGCCGGGCGGCACGCGGAATGGCGTGGCCGGTGCATCCTTCAATGCGGCGGACATGAAGTCTTTGGCAATCGGTACCGCGATGGTCGATCCGCTTTCATGGTCACCCATGGAACGCGGCTGGTCGTAACCGACGAAGATGCCCACAGCCAGATCGGGGGAGAAGCCGACGAACCAGGCATCCATGGCATCATTGGTGGTGCCCGTCTTTCCGGCCAGCGGCTTGCCAATCTCCCGAAGGCGCACGCCGGTACCGCGCTGAACCACGCCTTCCAACATGGACACGATCTGATAGACGGTACGCGGATCGGCAATCTGTTCACGCGGATCGGGGATCAGCGGCAGGGCGTTGGGATCGGCGGCAACAGAGGCGACGGCGGGTGCCACCGGCTGCACCGGCACCGTTCCGGCGGGCATGGGCGCTGCCGCCACGGGCAGGACCGTCTGACACCCGGCGCAATCACGCATATCATGGCGATAGACGGTCTTGCCCGCCTTGTCCTGCACACGGTCGATGAAGCTGGGATCGATCTTGCGCCCGCCATTGACCAGCATGGAATAGGCCGCCGTCAGGCGCAGCACCGTTGTCTCCCCCGCCCCCAGGGCCATGGACAAGGTGGGCTGCAGATCATCCTTGATACCGAAACGGCGGGCCACATCCACAATCGGCTCCATGCCGATATATTGCGCCAGCCGCACCGTCATGACGTTGCGCGACTTCTCGATCCCGACGCGCAGCGGGGTCGGGCCATAATATTTCTCGGTGTAGTTAGACGGCTTCCACTTGCCCAATCCACCGCCCTGGTCCAACGCGAAGGGCGCGTCCAGCACCAGGGTGCTGGGCGTAAAGCCCTGATCCAGGGCCGCCAGATAGACAAACGGCTTGAAGGCGGAACCCGGCTGGCGATAGGCCTGGGTAGCGCGGTTGAACACGCTGATCCGGGCGCTGAACCCACCCGACATGGCCAGAACGCGGCCCGTATGCGGGTCCATGGCGACCAGGGCACCCTGAACCTCCGGGATCTGGCGCAGGCCCAGGCTGCTGGCCTTTTCGTCCAGCGGCTCCACCAGCACCACCTCACCCGGCGACAGGGCGTCGGAGGCCTTCTGGATGCTGGGGCCGACGAACTTGCCGTCCTTGACCTTGCGCGCCCATTTCAGTTCCGACAGCGGGATCTGACCCTTGGAGCCGTCGGCCAGACCAACCTCCACCGCGTCCGCCCCCGCCGACAGCACGACGGCCAAGTCCCATTCCTCCCCGCCCGGCGGGGTACGCACATCCTCCAACTGCTCCTGCCAGCCATCCAGGCTGTCAAAGCGGGTGATAGGCCCGCGCCAGCCGTCGCGGCGGTCATAGGCCAGCAGACCATTACGCAGCGCCGTGGACGCCGCCGCCTGGATATCGGGGTCCAGCGTGGTGCGTACCGACAGGCCACCGGCATAAAGCGTCTGCTCACCATAAAGCTTGGCCAGTTCGCGGCGCACTTCCTCCACGAAATAATCGGCGCGGACATTGCTGTCGTTGGAACGGTCGGCAAAGGTCAGAGGCTCGGCCCGTGCGGCCTCCGCCTCCTCCCGCGTGATGTAGCCATCCTCCTCCATGCGACCGATGACATAGTTGCGGCGCGCGATGGCGGCGTCGCGGTGACGCTCGCGATAATACCGGTCCGGCGCCTTGGGCAGGCTGGCCAGGAACGCGGCTTCGGCGATGGTCAGTTCATCCATCGACTTGTTGAAATAGTTCAGGGCCGCCGCACCGACGCCATAGGCGCGGTTGCCCAGAAAAATCTCGTTCATATAGATTTCAATGATCTTGTCCTTGCC
>JAEMSB010000040.1:0-10924 GCA_016463045.1 Niveispirillum sp. | reverse complement strand
TTCCTTGATCTTGCGGACGTAGGAGACCTCGTTCGATAGCAGGAAGATTCGCGTCACCTGCTGGGTGATGGTGCTGGCGCCGATGGGGCGGCGGCCCTGGCCGATATTCTTCACATTCTGCACCTGCGCACGCAGCACCGCGAACCAGTCCACTCCGTGATGGGTGTAGAAATTCTGATCCTCGGCGGAGATGAAGGCGTTGGTCACCCGCTTGGGAATCGCCGCGAACGGCACGAAAACCCGCCGCTCGCTGGCGAATTCCGCTACCAGACGCCCGTCGCCCGCATGCACGCGGGTGGCAACGGAGGGGTTGTAATTGGCAAGCGTCGTATGATCGGGCAGGTCCTTGCTGAAATAGACCCAGGCACCCCCGGCAGCGGCCATACCCAGCAAACCCAGCGAGACACCGGCAATGCCCAAGCCCTTAACAACGCGATTCATTATCCCAACCCCTGAAAGCCCCCGGCAGGGCCACATAGAACAGCAGCGGCGCCCGCCATGGAACGGACACCGTTTGGCCATTAGTACAAGATGACGCTGATTATGTCGCGGTCATGACCGCGGCGACACCGCATTGCGATCAAGCCGCCTATTCTCATATACATTAAAACTAAAAAGGGGGAATGCCATTTCTGAGAAAAATGAGGATAGTAAACAACAATGGCATGCATGGTGCGACATACGCATAAAAATAATCAAAAGCACAAATGGCTAAAAAAGAAAATTTATTGGACACTGAAGCCTCTTTTAGTTCAATTATTGTGATCCGAGTAAATCTTAAGTACACCGTCGAAATCAACGGAAGCAATGCGGCAATTAAAATCAAATACTGTGCATGATTTTCTATTTTAACGTACTCAGTAATATTTTCAATGGGTACCTCTTTTATATCTTTAATATTTGATATTATTTTAAAATTATTTAAAGTAAATCCAGAAATTACCAAAGAAAATTTAATCCTATCACCAGCTCTGAATAAATTAAAATTCACATCGCAATAATTTCCATTTAAAATGCAGGAATTATTGAATCCAAGAACACTATCAGGTGCTGAAATTCTATACTCTAAAATCTTTACACTTTCACTGAATCTTAATCGAATGGCAGTTTGCGGCAGAACATGATCAATATCGGAGAAACTTGAATTCGAAATGTAAAATGAATATTCAGTTATATTTGGAAAATATTCTCCTCGATAAGTAATACTAACACCAGATCCCATTAGTGGATTTGCATCAATTGAAGCTTTTGCCTCCTCTACCATAATTATACTTGGTCCAATCCAACCAAATATGGGGGCAACACCAATTACACTCATAACTATGGTAAATAATGTGATTAGCACTCCGAGAATTTTCCTTGCCAGGGACATATCAACCTCAAAAAATACAAATTACACTCACACAATAATACGACATCCCGTTAACGACCAACGCCGAAATAGCTATCCACGGCGCGCAGCAGCGAACCCGCCATGCGCCTGCGATGGGTCTCGCTGCCCAGCAGTTTGGCATCCTGGCTGTGCGACAGGTACCCCATCTCCACCAGGATGGCCGGCACATCAGGCGCCGTCAGCACCGCAAAGCCAGCCGACCGCAGCGGGCCCGGAAGAACGGCGACATTGGGATCAAGATTCTTCAAGACCAGCGAGGCGAAGCGGCGCGACTGGTTCATCGTGTCCCGCTGCGACATGCCGATCAGGATATTGGCGATATCGGCGGATTGTACCGACAGGTCCATGCCGACAATGGCGTCGGACTGGTTCTCCCGCTGGGCCAGCATCTCAGCCTCGCGGTCGGATGCCTTCTCCGACAGGGTATAGATGGACAGGCCGCGCACCTGCCGGCCCGTGATGCTGTCGGCATGGAGCGAAATGAACAGGTCCGCCCCCTTGGCCCGCGCCAGAGCCGGACGGTCGCGCAAGGGGATGAACACATCCTTGTCGCGGGTCAGGGCAACGCGGTAACGACCGGTAGCCAGAAGTTGCCGACGCACCTCCTTGGCCATGGCCAGGGTGATATCCTTTTCATAGGCGCCACTGACGGCGACGGCGCCGGGGTCCTGACCACCATGACCGGGATCGATGACGATCATCGGCAGGGGTGGCTTCGGCTTCTCCTTCGGCACCGGCGGACTCATCATGCTGGCGCTGGCGGGGGTCAGCACGGCACCCGGCCCAGCCTTGCCCGCCGCCAGATCCATGACGAAACGCGGGGGCATGCCGTCACGCGGCGGAATGATCTCCGCCAACTGCACCCGCGCCGGGCCAGTGGTTGCCAGAATCAGGCGCAGATGCCCGGCTTTGGCGCCGGGCCTTACCGAAACGGATTTGACCAGACCCTTGGCCGGCGGCAGGGCGGCATCCAAGGCCGCCTCCATCTCCACCGCCACACCACTGGCATCGGGCAGAATGGTGAAGGGCGCTTCGCGCGTCAGTTCCAGAACGAAACGCGTCTTGTCACCATGATCCCCCAGCCGGGCCGCACCGATGCGGGCGGGTTCCGGCATCATGCGGGCAGACGCAACGGAGGCGGTCTGCACCGGTGTCTGCGCCACTGCGATCCCCGTCGCCATCCACAGAAGACACAGGCACCCAATCGTCAGCAGCGCACGCGCCGCCAACGCCGTCTTCACGGCCATGGACTGGATTGCCCCCTTCTGTGACAAGCGGCCCTTCCCCCTTGGGCGAATCGGTCATGGTGTTCGGTTTCACCAACACTATAAACACGGCGAATCAGTGACTTCAACGCCTATCATAACCTGCCGACTCAATCCCGCCCTCTAAACACGCCGACACGCCCATCACCAGCATGACCAAATGCACTTTTGGCAATTCTCCCATTGTGGAATGGGGGGCGGAGTGTTTATGGTGACAACCGCGACAGACCGCGCCTCGCCAGGGCCCTGAAACGGGCTTTGGCGTCGCCCCGGGGACCCCGCCGCCGGCTGTGACGCCGGCCCGAGCCGCCCCCAGGATGTGACGCCTCACGGGTTCGACCCCAACGGGGTGCGGTGTAGTGGAAACCTTGGGGCTGGCCAGTCCGGTTCATCCGGTACAGGCCCGGCATCAGCGTTGGTCCATCCTGGCTGCTCCCCCCTGCTTCCCCTATGGGATAATGGCGGCGGGCGCTGTTTGAGGACCCAAGACGCCGGTACCGACAGGTCCCTCACCGTAATGGTGGCAGGGTCCGTCTTCCGTCCCGTCGCGCGGAAGGGCGGCCGCCCTGGCCACGGGGAAGACATATGGCCAAGCGTATGCTTGTCGATGCCACGCATCCGGAGGAAACCCGGGTCGTCGTGGTGAATGGTAACCGCCTGGAAGAGCTTGATTTCGAGATCGCCTCCAGGAAACAGCTCAAGGGCAATATCTACCTCGCCCGCGTTATCCGGGTTGAACCGTCGCTTCAGGCGGCGTTCGTTGAATATGGCGGCAACCGCCACGGCTTTCTGGCCTTCTCTGAAATCCACCCCGACTATTACCGCATCCCGGTCGCCGACCGCGAAGCGCTGCTGCGCGAACAGCAGGAGCTGGCGGAAGAACGGGAAGCCCGTGCCGAACGGGGCGAAGACCTGGACGATAACGGCCATGTCGAAGATGCTCCCCCGGCCCCGCCGCCCGAGGAAATTGGCGGTGCTGCTCCCGCCCCCATCGTGGCCGACGATGCCGGCGAGCCGGTAGGCGCCGATGACGGTCATGATGTAGTGGAAACCGGCGACGCCGAGGGCGTGTCGGCGGATGAGGAACATGCCGGCGGCGATGCCGATGGCGAAACCGCCGATGTTGGTGAGCCCGGCTCCCCCTTCGTGCATTCATCGGGCCGTGGTGGGCGGGAACGTTCGCGCCGCTATCGTCCGCAGGCCGCCCAGGCCGAAAGCAATGACGAAAGCGTTGAAGAAGAAGTGGAAGAGCAGCGGCAGCCGCAGCAGCAGCGCCGCCGTCCGCTGAAATCCTACAAGATCCAGGAAGTCATCAAGCGCCGTCAGATCCTGCTGGTGCAGGTGACGAAGGAAGAGCGTGGCAACAAGGGTGCCGCGCTGACCACCTATCTGTCGCTGCCCGGCCGTTACGCCGTGCTGATGCCCAATACGCCGCGTGGCGGCGGCATCAGCCGCAAGATCACCAACCCGGCCGACCGCAAGCGTCTGAAGGAGATGCTGGATGATTTCGACATCCCGTCGGGTATGTCGGTGATCCTGCGGACCGCCGGTATCGAGCGTTCGAAGCCGGAGATCCGCCGCGATCTTGAGTATCTGATGCGTCTGTGGGACAGCATCCGCGAGACGACGCTGCAATCCGTCGCCCCGGCGCTGATCTATGAGGAAGCGAACCTCATCAAGCGCACCATCCGCGACCTTTATTCCAGCGACATCGACGAAGTGCATGTCGAGGGTGAGGCAGGTTTCCGCGTGGCCAAGGACTTCATGCGGATGCTGATGCCCAGCCACGCCAAGAAGATCCAGCTTTATAACGATCCCTCGATCCCGCTCTACCACCGGTTCCAGGTGGAAGGCGCCATCGAGACGATGTTCAACCCGATCGTACAGCTGCGTTCGGGCGGTTACATCGTCATCAATCAGACCGAAGCGCTGGTTGCCATCGACGTCAATTCGGGCCGTTCCACCAAAGAACGCAATATCGAAGAGACGGCGCTGCGCACCAACCTGGAAGCCGCTGAGGAAGTGGCCCGTCAGCTGCGCCTGCGCGATCTGGCCGGTCTGGTCGTTGTCGACTTCATCGACATGGAAGACCCGCGCAACAATTCCGCCGTTGAAAAGCGTGTAAAGGACGCGATGAAGGCGGATCGCGCGCGCATCCAGCTGGGCCGCATCTCCGCCTTCGGTCTGCTGGAACTGTCGCGGCAGCGTCTGCGTCCGTCCTTGCAGGAAATCAACTTCGAACGCTGCCCGCATTGCCAGGGCACCGGCATGGTCCGCAGCCTGGAAAGCGCTGCCCTGGCCGTGCTGCGCGCAGTTGAGGAAGAGGGTATCCGCAAGCGGTCGGCGGAAATCACCGTCACCTGCGCCAGCCATGTCACGCTCTATATCCTGAACCACAAGCGCGAAGCGCTGGCGGATATCGAGCGGCGTCATGGCCTGCGCGTCTATCTGCAGGGTGATGATAACCTGATTGGCCCCAGCCATCAGATTGACCGTATCCGCGCCCGCACCGCCGCCGACGACATTGTCGCGGCTGCACCGGTCAGCGCCGAGCGCGTGATGGCCCAGACCGAACGCGCCATCGAGATCGAGGAAGCAGAGGCCGAGGCCGAAGCCACCGAGATCGAGGCCGAGGGCGAGGAAGAGGAAGCCAAGCCCCAGGGCCGCGCGGAAGGCCGTGGTGACCGCGATGGCGACCGTGATGGTCGTGGCCGCCGTCGCCGTCGCCGCCGCCGCCGTGGTGAGCGCGGTGAGAATGGCGGTGCGCCGGAGGCCGGTGACGGCGAGGGTGACGACGAGGCCGATGGTGAGGAGGGTGATGCTCCTGCCGAAGGTGAAGCCGTCGAAGCCGAAGCCGTGGATGGTGAAGCGCCCGCACCCGCCGCTGGCGAGGATGACGAGGCCGCCCGCGCCAGGAAGCGTCGCCGTGGCAAGCGTGGTGGTCGCCGTCGTGGCCGTCGCGGTGAAGAAGGCGCGATCGATGCTGCCGGCGATGACGCCGATGGTGAGGGTGAAGGCGACGACCAGGGGGCCGACGAGACCCCTGTGGCAGCGGAAGCCGCACCCGTTGCGGAGGCGGTTGCTGTCGAGCCTGCTCCTGCGGTGACCGAGGAAGCCCCTGTCGCACCGACGGAGGAAGCCCCGGCACCGAAGAAGCGCGCCACCCGTAGCCGTAAGAAGGTCGTGGAAGCCGAGGCAGCTGCCGAAGCTCCCGCCGCTGTCGAAGCTGCCCCTGTCGTGGTCGAGGAAGCGCCCGCCGCACCGGCAGAGGAGGCCCCGGCACCGAAGAAGCGCGCGACCCGCAGCCGCAAGAAGGTCGCGGAAGCCGAGGCAGCCGCCGAAGCTCCCGCCGCTGTCGAAGCTGCGCCCGTCGTGGCCGAGGAAGCCCCCGCCGCACCGGCGGAAGAAGCCCCGGCACCGAAGAAGCGGGCACCGCGTACCCGCAAGAAGGCCGCAGAGGCCGAAGCGGCGCCGGTCGAGACCGTGACGGAAGTGGCCGCCGAGGCCGCCCCCTCTGCCGCACCGGTGGAGGAATCCGCACCCGCCCCCACGCCGGCTGAACTGGCCACCGAGGTGAACCCGACGGTGGAGAAGCCCAAGCGCGGTTGGTGGAGCCGCAAGTCGTAAGGCTTGTTCCGCTATTGCAATGAATGGGGGAGGTGTTTCGGCACCTCCCCTTTTTCATATCGAACGCGGAATGATACCGACGATAGACAGAGCGGCGATCCGCCGCTTTCCCGCCGCGCCCGAATGCGCTAAGCACGCCTCCCGAACGGAATTCTTCAGAGACCCGCCATGACCGGTTCCACCCCCCTTCCTTCCCCGCGCCTGACCGGCCGCGTCGCCCTGGTGACGGGTGCCTCGCGCGGTATCGGTGCCGCCGTGGCCGAGCAACTGGCGCGCGAAGGCGCGCATGTCGTCCTGCTGGCCCGCACGCTGGGCGCGCTGGAGGAACTGGATGACCGGATCAAGGCATTGGGTGGGGCCGCGACCATCATCCCGCAGGATCTGATGGACAGCGCCAAGCTGGATAGTCTGGGCCCCGCCCTTTATGAGCGGTTTGGCCGTTTGGACATCATGGTCCATGCTGCGGCGCAGCTGGGTACGCTGGGTCCCATCGCCCATTCCGATCCCAAGGACTGGGATCGTGTCATGGGCGTGTCGATTGCCGCTGCGATGCGCCTGATCCGCACCACCGACCCGCTGCTGCGCCTGTCGGATGCGGGCCGCGCAGTCTTCCTGACCGACCGGGTGGGCCGTGAACCCACCGCCTACTGGTCTGCCTATGCGGCGTCCAAGGCGGCACTGGACATGATGGCCCGCACCTGGGCGGCGGAAACGCTGAACACCAATCTGCGGATCAATCTGGTCGATCCGGGCCCCGTCTCCACAGGCCTACGGGCCAAGGCGTTCCCCGGTGAGGATGCGGCAACCCTGCCGACACCCGCCGATACGGCCCGCGCCATTGTGGAGTTCACGGTGCCGGCCTGCGCCCTGCACGGCGAATTGATCGATTTGCGCACGGCGTGACACGGGTCACAGCGGTCGGGTGAAGGGCGGGGTTACTTTCTAATTACTGACCGTTCCCCGTTCAGTGGCCGGATGGGTTCCATCCCTTTTCCCATTCCGCCGACGACCCCGCCTTGAACCCGCCGCCCGCCCCGGGCTGGCGGGTTTTCTTTTGCTGTCCACCGGGGGACACCGGCTTAGCCGGGCAACAAAACCTTCCGCGCCCTGTGGCCTTCACACTATAATACTGACGGCGGTTTTCGCCGTTGCTGGGGAACCGGTACCATCAAGCATGCTTGAAAAACTGACCGAAGCCGTGATCGCCTTCCTTGTGATCTCCGGCCTTGCCTATGTTATCGGCACTGGCATCGCCAGCGCCGCCGAGAATGCCGTGCGCAAACGTCAGGCGGATGTCGGGCTGGATGGGCGGTTGCAGAAGCTGGGCATCTTGGGTCAGAGGCTGCAATCGCGCAAAGACAAGATGCTTCCGCGGTTGGCCAAGCTGGATGCTGAACTGAAATCGGCGCGCCGCCGCCATTACATGGTCAACAAGAAGATCCTGGACCTAAAAATGGCCCGGTCACAGCTGATGCGCGTCCTGGGCGAAGAAGATGCCTTTTTGCGGACGGAACGGCCCGCCCGCAAGTTCATCGCCAATATCGTCAACCGGCATGTACAGCGCGCGCAGATGGAGCAAAAGGAACACCCGTTCCTGTCGAGTGCCTGGTCGCGTACACAGCAGGCGACAATCTGGGCCCCCACCATCGGCGACGCCAAGCTGATGGTTGAGAAGTCCTTTCCGCCAGCCACCGGATTCTTCATTGCATCCATCGCCGAACCGCAGGGCGACGGAGAGGAAGATTTGACTGCGCTGGAGAGTGCCGAACTGGAAGCGGTTGCACAGGAACGGGGTGGCTGAGACATGCTAAGCGCACTTTTCGCCAGCCTTCCGATCTGGTTCGGCATTCTGGGTGGAGGCGTGGTCGCCCTGCAAATGGTCGCCCATACCCGTAAACGCCTGCGCCGCGCACAGAAGATGCATCAGGGCCAGCAGACCCGTGTCGCCAGCGTCAGCCGGGCCACACGTGAACAGGCGGGCACGACCCTGTCACTGCGGCGGGAGGAACGGCAGATGCGCCAGGAACTGGAGCGGCTGAACCACGCCATTGAGCAGGGAGAGCAGCAGGCGGAACGTGAACGGGTGAGCGAGTCGCAGATTTACGTCTTTGATGAGCGTAAAAACGTGGGCGACACCGCCTTTGTGTTCCAGATCAGCCATCCGGACTTCAACGCCCTGGCCCGCAACGCCCCGGACGAAGTGATCCAATCCTGGAAAGCCGGGCGCCGTTATATGGTGTGGGCGGCCAGCGAGAAGATGGCCACCGCCAAGGCCAGCATGCGCTTCAACCAGGACAAGGGCTATCGTGTCAGCGCCCCCAGCCCCTTTGAAGGGGACCCGGAAGCCTTCTGATCCGTTGGAAGGGCAGGATCGGTTATGTAGCGATGTTACATAATTCAGCCTGACCGCTCTTTATCGCCACAACATCAATATGCCCCTGAAAAATCGCTGTCCTGGGCGAAATCAGTACGGTTTGCGCCTTGTGGACAGCGCCCTTCATGCTATCAATCTGAAACAGAGTTTCAGCGTTCGGCCGGAGAGAAAGCCCATGTCCGCCCTGACCCAATCCCCTGCCTGGCAGGCCCTTGCCGTCCATCGCGCCGCCCTGGAAGGGGTGTCGATGCGCGACATGTTCGCCGCCGATCCCGGCCGCTTCGACCGCTACCGCATCACGTTCGATGGTATGATGCTGGACTACGCCAAGAACCGCGTGACGGATGAGACGCTGTCCCTGCTGGTTGACCTTGCCTATCAGCAGAACCTTGAAGAGATGCGTGACGCCATGTTCCGGGGCGAACGCATCAACATCACCGAGGATCGCGCTGTCCTGCATGTCGCCCTGCGCAACCGCGTCGATCGCCCCATTCTGGTGGATGGACAGGATGTGATGCCGGGCGTGCATGAGGTGCTGGCCCGCATGTACGCCTTCTGCCACAAGGTGCGCGACGGCGAATGGCGCGGCTATGACGGGCAGGCGATCACCGACATCGTGAATATTGGAATCGGTGGCTCCGACCTGGGCCCCGTGATGGTGACCCAGGCCCTGACGCCCTGGCACCACCCGCATCTCGCGGCGCATTTCGTCTCCAATGTCGATGGCACCCATATTGCCGAGGTTCTGAAGCGCGTCGATCCCGCCACCACCCTGTTCATCATCGCGTCCAAGACCTTCACGACCCAGGAAACGCTCGCCAACGCCCATACGGCGCGCGACTGGTTCCTGGCCAATGGCGGCAGCGCCAATGATGTGGCCAAGCATTTCGTGGCTGTATCGACCAACGCGACCGAGGTGGCGAAGTTCGGTATCGACACCGACAATATGTTCGGTTTCTGGGACTGGGTCGGCGGGCGCTACAGCCTCTGGTCCTCCATCGGCCTGCCCATTGCCCTTATGGTGGGACCGGAAAAGTTCGGCGAACTCCTGGCCGGTGCCCACGCCATGGACGAACATTTCCGCACGGCGCCCCTGGCGAAGAATATGCCCGTGATCATGGGCCTGCTGGGTGTGTGGTACGGCAATTTCTTCGGCGCTGCCGCCCATGCCGTCCTGCCCTATGACCAATATCTGGCCCGCCTGCCCGCCTATCTCCAGCAGTTGGATATGGAAAGCAATGGCAAGTCGGTGGACCGTCAGGGCAACAGCGTGGATTACGCCACCGGCCCCATCATTTTTGGCGAACCCGGCACCAATGGCCAGCACGCCTTTTATCAGTTGATCCACCAGGGCACGCACCTGATCCCCTGTGATTTCATCGCCCCGATCAGCAGCCAGAACCCGACGGGCCGGCACCATGCCATGCTGCTGTCCAACACGCTGGCCCAGACCGAAGCGCTGATGCGCGGCAAGAATGCCGATGAGGTGCGGGCGGAGCTGACCAAGGAAGGCAAGTCGGGTCCTGCCCTGGATGGACTGCTGCCGCACAAGATATTCACCGGCAACCGCCCCACCAATACGATCCTGGTCGATCAACTCGACCCCTATCGCCTGGGCATGCTGGTCGCCCTTTATGAACACAAGGTGTTCGTGCAGGGCATCATCTGGAACATCAACAGCTTCGACCAGTGGGGCGTGGAACTGGGCAAGCAGCTTGCCAAGGTCATCCTGCCCGAACTGGAAGGCGAAGGCACGAAGGCGCACGACGCCAGCACCGAAGGGCTAATCGGGGTGGTGAATGGGGGCAAGGTGGGGTGAGAGCCGTCCTTCCCCCCATCCTGAGACTGCTGATAGGCTGACCATCCGTTGCTGGATGGTCAGCATCATAGATATTGAGCTGTCGGAAAATCACCGACCTCAGTGTCATCTTTTCGCCGCGCCTAGCTGTCAGAACGCCGCCTGAACTTCTCTTCCGGCGCCCCTCATGCTGAAACCCCGCCCACCCAGCGCGACACGCGACTGGCCTCTGCTTTCCCGGTTCATTGTGCGGGAGGCTGCCCTGGGCGACGCCGTGAAGGCGCGGGGGCCTGTTGCAGCCGGCTTCTACGAATTCCTGCGGTTCGGGGGGAAGCAGGCCTGGGCCTGCCTTTATGGTGGGTTGATGCTGGCCCTGCTGCTGGGCACCTGGCTACTGTATCCACGCGATGCGGCCCTGCCCCGCTATGATTTTCTGACCCTGGCGGCGCTCGCGCTGCAGGTGGCGC
>JAEMSB010000039.1:11764-15503 GCA_016463045.1 Niveispirillum sp. | reverse complement strand
GATCGTCGATCCCGCCAATGTCGCGGTGCAGATTTCGGGCCTGCGGGCCGCCATTGGCGACAGCGACGGCAGCGTCATCCTGACCGTGCATGGGCGCGGCTACCGGCTAGCCGCCGCCAACCTGCCGATACGTGGTGCGATGGCAGGCAATATGCCCTTGCCCCTGGCCCCGCTTTCGGGCCGGGAGGTGGAATTGGCCAATACCGTGCGCCGCCTGCGCCGGGATCGGTTGCTGGTCATTACCGGTCTGTCGGGGATCGGCAAAACCAGACTGGCCATGGCCGCCGCACACAGCATGACCGAGGATTTTCCCGACGGGCGCTGGCTGATCTCCATGAACGGTCATCCGTTTCCCGATGCTGCCGCCCTGGCCGCCCATATCCTGAATACCCTGGGCGGGACGGTGGGGGGTGATCCGGCAGCGGCCCTGCTGACACAGTTGCGCGACAGTCAATCCCTGCTGCTGCTGGACAGTGCAGAGGGGCTGGAGGATTGCGCCCAGGCCCTGGTGCAGCGTCTGGTGGATGAATGCCCAGGTCTGTGCCTGCTGATCACCAGCCATATCGCCCATTCGCGCCTGCGCAGCGCCTGTGTACGCCTGTCCCCCCTGGCGGTGCCCGCCGACAGCAGCGCGACGGCAGCACCGGCCATGGAGCTTTTCCTGACCGCCGCCAATGCCGCGGGCCTTCATATCGACGCAGATGCGCAGCCATCCATCGCCCGCATCTGCTGCCGATTGGGCGGCGTGCCGCTGGGTGTGGAGATTGCGGCCCGCGCCGCCAGCCTTCTGGGCCTGTCCGCCACCGCCGATGCAAGCCGCGATCCGATGCGCGCCTTTCCTGTGGTGCGGCGTCCGGGGCCTGTGCGCCACCGTTCCGTCGGTGCGTCCATGGCCTGGGCCATGGGCATGCTGACCGAAACCGAACAGATGGCCCTGCGCATCCTGTCCACCCTGCCCGGAGAGTTCACACGGGCAGAGGCGGAAAGCGTCCTGTCGCGCGCAGGCACCGATCAGCCGCGCCGCTGGCTGGCCCGCCTGGACAGCAAATCTATGCTGGAACATGGCGGCGACGGGTTGAGCCTCAATCCGCTGGTGCGTGCCGGCACGGCGGCATCGGTGCTGGGATGATGCGGATTGCCGCTCTCCTGCTGGTGGCCCTGCTGCTCACCCTCCCATCCCTCGCCGCAGAGCCGCTGCGTGTTGCCATCGGGCCAGAGCCGGAAACGCTGGACCCGCACAAGGGAACCGAGATTTCGGCGGCCCGCCTGCTGCTGGACCTGTGCGAGGGGCTGCTGACCCGCGATGCCGATGGCCGCACCGTGCCGGGCGTGGCGGAGCGGATCGACCATGCCGCCGATGGCCTGACCATGGTCTTCCATCTGCGCAGTCATGCAAGCTGGTGGAATGGCGATGCGGTGACGGCGGCGGATTTTGTCCGGGGCTGGCGCCGGGCTATTGACCCCGCCACCCGGTCGGGCATCGCCGATCTTCTGGACGGGGTGGAGAATGCGGCGGCCATCCGCCGGGGCCTGCTGCCGCCCGACCGGCTGGGTATCCAGGCGGCGGATGCGCGGACCCTGGTGGTCCGTCTGGAACGGCCTGTCCCTGATTTCGACATGGTGCTGGCCCACCGCCTCACCCTGCCCGTCCATGGCCCCACCCTGGCGGCCCATGGCGATGGCTTTGCCAGGGCCGGCACCTTGATGTGCAACGGCCCCTATCGCCTGACGGAGCACCGGCTGCAGGATCGCTACATCCTGGACCGCGCGGAACAATGGCATGGCGCTGCCACTGTGAAGATCGCCCGTGTGGAGGCGCTGGTGGCGGAAAAGGCAGAACTGGAGATGAACCTGTTCCGTGCCGGACAGTTGGACATCACCAGCACGGTGCCGCCCCCCATGCTGGACTGGGCCCGCACCAACCTGCCCGATGCGGTACAGGTCCATCCCTGGACCCTACTATCCTTGATGCTGGCCAATCCCGATGGCGCGGCGTGGCGCAATAACCCCGCCTTTCTGGAGGCGCTGGAACTGGCGCTGGACCGGGATCAGCTGGTCGCCGATGCGCAGGGCCGGGCCATGCCCGCCTATGGGTTGATCCCGCCTGGCCTGTGGGGACAGGACAGACCACCGACGCCCAAGGTCCTGACGGGGGAGGCCCGCCGTCTGGCGGCCCGCGACGCCCTGGCCCGTGCCGGATATGGGGCCGGAACACCCCCGCCGCGCGTGGAAATCGTCTTTGCCGGCGTGGAGACGATCCGCCGCCGGGTCATCGCCATCGCGGCGCAATGGAAACAGGTCTTAGGTGTAGAGACCGATCTGGTCGGGCTGGAATCCCGCATGGTCAGCACCCGGCAGCGCCAGAAGGATTTCCAGGGTTTCCTTTACAATAGCTGGATTTCCTACTCACCCTTCTACGCCCTGTCCCCCTTCCTGCCGCCGGATGCGGTGGTGACGGCGACGGACTGGGCCGGACAGGCGCAGCAGATACAGGCGCTGGAACGTTCCCTGCTGGAAAGCCGGCGGGTGATACCGGTCGCCTTCGGCAGCGCCATGCATCTGGTGTCGCCCCGCGTGGGCGGGTGGCGGGGCAACACCTATGACATCCACCCGCTGCGGTATCTGACACTGGAGCGGTAAGAACCGCTCCTCACTCCGCCGCCGCACTGACCGGCGAAACCGGACGGCGCCAGCGGGACAGAAGTTCCGCTTCCTCCGCCTTTGCCTTGTGCAGATGTTCTTCCTTCACATGGCCGAAGCCGCGGATTTTCTCCGGTATGCTGGCGATATCGACGGCCAGATGCATGTTGGCGGGCGACAGGCCGGCCAGCAGTTCTTCCACCACCGCGATATAGTCGGTGATAAGCTGCCGCTCCATCACGCGTTCCGGGTTGCGACCGAAAATATCAAAGCTGCCACCGCGCAGGCCCTTCATCTTCGCCAGCATCTTGAAGCCCAGCATCATGGCGGGCCCGAATTCCTGCTTCTTCAGGTGGCCCGTGATGGGATCGCGGGCAGATGTTGCCGGCGGGGCCAGATGGAACTTCAGCTTGTAATCGCCCTCAAACTGGCTGGCGACCTGCGCCTGGAACCGGCCATCGCTGTAGAGGCGCGCCACCTCATACTCGTCCTTATAGGACATCAGCTTGAACAGATACCGGGCCACCGCGCGGGACAGGGCGTCGCGGCCCGGCGTGCGCTCGGCCTCCACGGTCTGCACCCTGTCCACCATGGCCTTGTACCGGCCGGCATAGGCGGCATCCTGATAGTCGGTCAAATAGGCGATGCGGCGTTCGACCATCTCCGCCAGCGTTTCCGACGCACGGCGATGGCCGAAGGCACCCGCCTTTTCCTGCTTCGGAATGGCGGCATCGATGACACGGGCCAGGTCGATGGCGGCCCGGCGGCCCCAGCGGAAGGCGTCGGTATTCATCTTCACCGCCGCGCCGTTCAGCTCGATTGCCTTTTCAATGGCGCTGGCCGTCGTCGGGACCAGCCCCTGCTGATAGGCATAGCCCAGCATGAACATGTTGGTGGCGATGCTGTCACCACAGAGCGCGGTGGCGATCTTCTGCGCATCGATGGCCGACACGGCCTCCGCCCCGCCCACGCCGGACGCAATAGTGCGGGTCAGGCTGCCCGACGGCACCGTCGCATCGGCATTGGCAATGAAGGCCGCCGTCATCGTCTCTGCCGTATTCACGACCGCACGCGTGCGGTCGTGAATACGGCAGAGACG